>NZ_JBOBDM010000057.1:0-40097 GCF_050586605.1 Pseudomonas sp. ES1
AAGCGCCCCCGGCAATCTCAATCAGTGAAACAACACTGCGGTTTTCTGCAGGGTAATCCACACCCCCCAAGCCAGTGGAATCACCACCACGGCCCAGGCCAGCAGCACCAGCGGCAGGCTGCCCGGCGCGGCATGCCACTCCAGCGAACGCGCGCTGTCGGCACCCTTGTCATGGCTCAGGGCACGCTCCGCGGCCAGCTCGGCCTCGGTCATGAAGTACTTGTCGGCCACCGGGCGGACCAGCATGTTGCAGACAAAGCCCAGCACCAGCAGCCCGGCGAGGATGTACAGGGTCATGTCGTAGGCCGCGGCTCGCTCAACACCTGCCGCCAGCTGCGCTTCACGCAGGTAGGTGATCAGCACCGGGCCAAGCACGCCAGCGGCGGCCCAGGCGGTCAGCAGGCGACCGTGGATGGCACCGACCATCTGCGTGCCGAACAGGTCGGCCAGGTAGGCCGGCACCGTGGCGAAGCCGCCACCGTACATCGACAGGATGATGCAGAACGCCGCCACGAACAGCGCCACGTTACCGATGTGCCCCATGTTCGGCACCAGGCTGTAGAGGCCCACGCCCAGGGCGAAGAAGGCGAAGTAGGTGTTTTTGCGGCCAATGTAGTCGGAGAACGACGCCCAGAAGAAGCGCCCGCCGATGTTGAACAGGCTGAGCAGGCCGGTGAAGCCGGCGGCGATGGCGGCGATCTGCGCCAGTTGCGCGGCGTTCAACTCGCTGAAGGTCAGCTCGTTGCCCAGCAGCTTGCCGGCGAACACTTCCTGCAGCAGCGGCGAGGCCATGCCGAGAATGCCGATACCGGCCGAGACGTTCAGGCACAGCACCAGCCACACCAGGGCGAACTGTGGGGTCTTCCAGGCCACGCTTACGTGCACGTGGCGGTCGGTGACCATGGCGTTGGCCTTCTTCGCCGGTGGGGTCCAGCCTTCTGGCTTCCAGCCGGTGGGCGGTACGCGGTAAGCCAGGGCCCCGGCAGTCATGAACACGAAGTAGATCGCGGCCATGGCAACGAAGCTCTGCCACACGCCAACTTCAGTCGCACTGCCGAAGTGGCCCATCAATGCGGTCGCCAGCGGCGCGCCCACCATGGCACCACCACCAAAGCCCATGATCGCCATGCCGGTGGCCATGCCGCGCTTGTCCGGGAACCACTTGATCAGGGTCGACACCGGCGAGATGTAGCCCAGGCCCAGGCCGATGCCACCGATTACCCCCGAACCGAGCCACATCAGCCACAGCTGATGGGTCTTCACGCCGATCGCCGAGATCAGCAGGCCGCCGCACCAGCACAGTGCCGACACCAGGCCGGCCTTACGGGGACCTGCGTGTTCCAGCCAGCCGCCGAGCACTGCGGCCGAGCAACCGAGGAAGACGAAGAACAGGGTGTAGATCCAGCTGAGCATGGAGATAGGCCAGTCGCACTCGGCGCTGAACAGGCGGGCGACGAAGCCCATGTCCGCCGCGCACGCCACCGGCGCGCTGACGCCCAGGGCCTGGGACAACGGCAGCCAGAACACCGAGAAACCGTAGGCCATGCCGATGCACAGGTGGATGGCCAGGGCCGCCGGTGGTACCAGCCAGCGGTTGAAGCCCGGACGGGCGATGATGCGCTCCTTCGACAGGAAACCGGGCACGCTTACCGGCATCTCCGTCGTGATACTGCTGCTCATGGGTCGTTCCTTTTGTAGGTGGGCTGCTTACGGGCTGCCGGCCCGGCTCTGCTGTGGCGTCTCCCCCGGGATGACGCCGGCCGTTTGCGGCATTGCCCCGCGACAATGGGTCGCGGAGGCTGCGAAAGCGGCGCAAGATTACCAGCAGCCAGTGGCATGAAAGCAATCTGATATCGCGTTTTTTTTGCCAGCTGAATCGGTACTCGTCGCAGCGCCATCGTTTGCTGCCCATCGCCGGCAAGCCGGCTCCCACAGGATTGCGCATGGCTCGAGGTCAACGTGGTCGAGGTGGGAGCTGGCTTGCCGGCGATGTGGCCTGAATGAACTGCCGCACCGCACACTGTCGAAATGTCGGATACGCAGCGCTGACGGTCACAGCGCTATACTCGCCGCTGAATTTCACAATCGGACTACAAGGACTCGCCCATGAAAGCGTTCGGCAAAATCCTGGGGCTGTCGCTTCTCGGGTTGTTGCTGATCATCGTGGCGCTGGGCTTCGCCCTGACGCACCTCTTCGATCCCAACGACTACAAAGACGAAATCCGCCAACTGGCCCGCGACAAGGCCCATGTCGAGCTGACGCTCAACGGCGACATCGGCTGGAGCCTGTTCCCCTGGCTGGGCCTGGAGCTGCACGAGGCGAGCATCGCCACGCTGAACAACCCCAAGGTGCCGTTCGCCGACCTGCAGATGCTCGGTTTGTCGGTGCGCGTGCTGCCGCTGCTGCGCCGCGAAGTGCAGATGAGCGACGTGCGGGTCGAGGGCCTGAACCTCACCCTCACCCGCGATGCCAATGGCCATGGCAACTGGGAAGACATCGGCAAGCCGCTGCCTGACCCGGCCGTTGCCAACGCCCCGGCCACCGCGCCAGGCGAAGCGCCGGCCAGCGAGCCGTCCAAGCCCGAAGCCAGCGAGCGCTCGGTCAAGCTCGACATCGACAGCCTGACCGTCAACAACGCCCGGGTACAGTTCACCGACGAGAAGGCCGGCCAAAGCTACGGTGCCGAAAGCATCCAGCTGAGCACAGGCCCCGTGCACGAAGGCGTGAACATCCCGCTCAAGGCCAGCGCCTTCCTCAGCGCCAGCCAGCCGAACATCAAGGCGCGCACCGAGCTGACCGGCGAACTGCGCTTCGACCGCAAGCTCAAGCGCTACAACCTTGAAGACATGCGCCTGTCCGGCGAAACCTCGGGCGAGCCGCTGGCCGGCAAGACCATGACCTTCGCCGCGCAAGGCCAGGTGCTGATCGACCTGGCCGCCAATGTCGCCTCGTGGAGCAGCCTGAAAGTCTCGGCCAACCAGCTGCGCGCCCTGGGCGAGCTGAATGTGCGCGACCTGGACAAGGCGCCGCAGGTGACTGGCGGGCTGTCCATCGCCCAGTTCAACCTGCGCACCTTCCTCGACGGCATCGGCCACCCGCTGCCGGCCACCGCCGATGCGGCCGCCTTCAACAAGCTGGAGCTGGTCACCCGCCTGCAAGGCACCCCGAACAGCCTGGCCCTGGAAGACCTGGCGGTGAAGCTGGACGACAGCACCTTCACCGGCCGCGTGGCCGTCGAAGACTTCGCCAAGCAGGCCCTGCGGGTGAACCTCAAGGCGGACACCTTCGACGCCGACCGCTACCTGCCCGCCAAGAGCGAGGAGGCCAAGGGCACCACCGCGGCGCGCCAGGCCGAGGTGAAACAGCAGGAAGCCAGCGCCACTGCCGGCGCCGGCACCACCCCGCTGCCCAACGCCCCCACGCAAGTGGCCTGGAGCAACGACAAGCTGCTGCCGGTGGACCGCCTGCGCGCCCTCGACCTGCAGGCCGACCTGGCGTTCGGCGCCCTGACCCTGGACAAGCTGCCGATCAGCGACGCCCGGCTCAAGGCCAACGGCCAGGGTGGCCTGATCACCCTCGAAACCCTGCGCGGTGGCCTGTACAACGGCAGCTTCGAAGCCAAGGGCACGGTCGACGTGCGCCCCGCCGTGCCGCAACTGGGGGTGAACACCAAGATCAACCGCGTGCCGGTGGAGCATTTCATCAAGCGCGAAAGCCCCGACCAGGCGCCGCCGGTCAAGGGCCTGCTGACCCTCGCCAGCGACCTCACCGCCACCGGCAACAGCCAGAAAGCGCTGGTCGACACCCTCAACGGCAACGCCAGCTTCACCATCAACGATGGCGTGCTGGTCAACGCCAACCTGGAACAGCAACTGTGCCAGGCCATCGCCACCCTCAACCGCAAACAGCTCGGCAGCGAGCCGCGCGGCAAGGACACGCCGTTCGAAGAGCTGCGCGGCAGCCTGGTGATCCGCAATGGCGTGGCCAGCAACCCGGACCTCAAGGCGCGCATTCCCGGCCTGACCGTCAACGGCCATGGCGACCTCGACCTGCGCGTGCTGGGCATGGATTACAACGTCGGCGTGGTGGTCGAAGGCGACCAGCGCGCCATGCCCGACCCGGCCTGCCAGGTCAACGAGCGCTTTGCCGGTATCGAAGTGCCGCTGCGCTGCCGTGGCCCGCTGGAGCTGGGTGCCAAGGCCTGCCGCCTGGACCAGGACGGCCTGGGCAAGGTGGCGGCGAAACTGGCCGGCAACCGCCTGAAAGACAAGATCGATGAAAAGCTCGAAGAAAAACTCGGAGACAAAGTGAGCCCGGAACTCAAAGATGCGCTCAAGGGGCTGTTCAAGCGATGAGCCCCCAGCAGTTCTCCAGCGCCGTGCTGGAATGGTACGACCAGCACGGTCGTCACGACCTGCCCTGGCAACAGGGCATCAACCCATACCGGGTGTGGGTCTCGGAAATCATGCTGCAGCAGACCCAGGTCAGCACCGTGCTCAACTACTTCGACCGTTTCATGCAGGCGCTGCCGACCGTGCAGGCGCTGGCTGAAGCACCAGAAGACGAAGTGCTGCACCTGTGGACGGGCCTGGGCTACTACACCCGCGCACGCAACCTGCAGAAGGCCGCGAAGATCGTCGTCGCGCAACATGGCGGCGAGTTCCCGCGCAGTGTCGAGCAGCTCACCGAACTGCCCGGCATCGGCCGCTCCACCGCCGGGGCCATCGCCAGTATCAGCATGGGCATCCGCGCGCCGATCCTCGACGGCAACGTCAAGCGCGTGCTGGCCCGTTTCACCGCCCAGGCCGGTTACCCGGGCGAGCCGAAAGTGGCCAACCAGCTGTGGGCCACCGCCGAACGCTTCACACCGATGACGCGGGTCAACCACTTCACCCAGGCGATGATGGACATGGGCGCGACGCTGTGCACCCGCAGCAAGCCCAGTTGCCTGATCTGCCCGCTGCAGCGTGGCTGCGAAGCCCATCTGCACGGTGAAGAGACCCGCTATCCAGAGCCCAAGCCGCGCAAAGCCTTGCCTCAGCGCAAGACCTTGATGCCGCTGCTGGCCAACCAGGAAGGCGCGATCCTGCTTTACCGCCGGCCCTCCACCGGGCTGTGGGGTGGCCTGTGGAGCCTGCCGGAGCTGGACAGCCTCGAGCAGCTCGACGACCTCGCCTACCAGCACGGCCTGCGCCTGGCCGGCAGCCAGGCGTTGCAAGGCCTGACCCACACCTTCAGCCATTTCCAGCTGGCCATCGAGCCATGGCTGGTGCGTGTCGTCCCCGTCGGCGCGCACGTGGCCGAGCCCGACTGGCTCTGGTATAACCTCGCCACCCCGCCGCGCCTGGGCCTCGCCGCCCCGGTCAAGAAGCTGCTGCAACGCGCGGCCGACGAACTGATTGCAGGAGAGAACCCATGACCCGCACCGTGATGTGCCGCAAATACAAAGAACAGTTGCCAGGCCTGGAGCGCGCGCCCTACCCCGGCCCCAAGGGCCAGGACATCTTCGAACACGTCTCGCAGAAGGCCTGGGCCGACTGGCAGAAGCACCAGACCCTGCTGATCAACGAGAAGCGGCTGAACATGATGAACGCCGAGGACCGCAAGTTCATCCAGGCCGAGATGGACAAGTTCTTCGCCGGCGAGGATTACGCCAAGGCTGAAGGCTACGTTCCGCCGTCGGAATGACCCCAGAAATCGTAAGCGACGGAATTAATTTAAATTTTTTCAAAAAAGTCGTTGACGAACGGTCTGGAAATCTATTTAATTCACCTCGTCGCCCAGATAGCTCAGTCGGTAGAGCAGAGGATTGAAAATCCTCGTGTCGGCGGTTCGACTCCGTCTCTGGGCACCACCTTCAGCTTCTGGTGGTTGCAAAGTTACCCGAAGCGACACAAGAAACCCGCCTAGTGCGGGTTTTTTGTTGTCTGGGATTTGTACTCGAAAATTGGCAGCCACCGTCCCGGGGCCGCCTTGACGATACCTAAGTAGCTACCCTGCTGCCCGAGGCTGCACGACCTCGGCATGCAGCCTGATCCCAAGTGCCGTCATGACCTTCATGATGGTCGCAAGGCTTGGGTTCCCATCCGCGGATAACGCTTTATAGAGCCCTTCCCGAGTCAGGCCGGTATCGCGCGCCAATTGGGCCATGCCGCGCGCACGTGCAATATCGCCCAACGCAGCAGCAAGCAAAACCGGATCGTTCTCCTCAAGGCAGGCCTCAAGGTAAAGAACCATATCTTGCTCGGTTTTCAAGTGGTCTGCGGCATCCCACCTGGTCAACTTGATATCGGACATGGCGACCTCCTAAACATTACGCGCCAGCTTGAGTGCAGACTTGATGTCCCTGGCCTGACTGGCCTTATCGCCACCCGCCAGGAGGATGATCACCTCATAGCCCCGCTGAACGAAATACACTCGATAGCCAGGACCATAGTCAATCCGCAGCTCGAAGACCCCCTCCCCCACCGGCTTACAGTCTCCCAGCAAACCAAGCTCGACCCGACGTAACCGCACATTGATACGGGCCTGCGCACGCGCATCCCGCAGTGCGGCGAACCACCGCTTGTACACGTCGGTTTGTACTAAGGTATGCATTGGAAAAATGTAAACCGCAGTTCACACTACCTCAATCTGCATCTATTTCAAACTATTTGCGCCCGCACCCCGGGTTGATCGACATCAAAGGACCACTCGAAGCTTGTACATAACATGGAGGGTGGACACTCGACCGACCCCGCAAGGACCTCCATGAGCGAAGAATCCGCCACCCTCCTCCTGCCGTCGCCGACCGACACCGGCAGCGGCACCAAGCCCGTTACCCGCACCCGCCGCCCACGCCAGCGCAAGCCCGTCACCAACGCCCCCGTGCCAGAGACCATCACCCAGGTCAGCCAGCAACCCGCGGCCCTGATAGTGGCCAACGCGCGCAAAGGCAGCAGCGAGGACAGTACTTCGGCGTACCTGCCGGCCAGCTACCCGTACCGCACACGCATGCGCCGCCAGGACTACGACAAGGCCAAGCACGCGCTGCAGATCGAGCTACTGAAGGTACAGAACTGGGTGAAGGAAAGCGGCCAGCGCATCGTCATCCTCTTCGAGGGCCGTGACGCAGCGGGCAAGGGCGGCACCATCAAGCGCTTCATGGAGCACCTGAATCCGCGTGGTGCTCGCATCGTCGCGCTGGAGAAGCCCTCCGAACAGGAGAAAGGCCAGTGGTACTTCCAGCGCTACATCCAGCACCTGCCCACCGCCGGTGAAATGGTGTTCTTCGACCGCTCCTGGTACAACCGCGCCGGGGTCGAGCGGGTGATGGACTTCTGCTCGCCGCTGCAATACCTGGAGTTCATGCGCCAGGCGCCAGACCTGGAGCGGATGCTGTGCAACAGCGGCATCCTGCTGTTCAAGTTCTGGTTCTCGGTGAACCGCGAGGAACAACTGCGCCGTTTCATCTCGCGGCGCGACGACCCACTCAAGCACTGGAAGCTGTCCCCCATCGACATCAAGTCGCTGGACAAGTGGGAGGACTACACCGCCGCCAAGGAAGCCATGTTCTTCCACACCGATACGGCCGATGCGCCGTGGACGGTGATCAAGTCCGACGACAAAAAGCGCGCGCGGATTAACTGCATCCGGCATTTCCTGCATTCGCTGGACTATCCGGGGAAGGACCACAGCGTGGCGCATGCGCCGGATCCCCTATTGGTTGGGCGCGCTTCGCGGGGGTTCGAGGAGGATGAGGTGCCAGCCCCAAGCCCTCTATAACGGCCTTCGCGAGGCCAGCCCGCTCCCTCGCGGCTCCTCGCCCTTGGGTTTTCAGGGCAACTGCGCTTCAATACGCGCCTTTACCAGATACCCCAAGGACCGCCTCATGGCCACCAACACCAAGCAACAGAAACGCGCCAAGCGCGCCGCCACCAAGGCCAAGCAGAACCGCATGGTGCGCAGCGGCCAGGCGGTCAAGGCCAGCACCGGCGAAAGCGCCAGCGTCGAGCAGGTGTTCAACAAGGCCATGGAGTCGGGCAGCTACAACAGCCTGTTCGACAAGATGAAAGAAGCCCAGGAAACCGGCCTGGTGCCGATGATCTCGGTGTTCCTGGTCGACCCGCTGCTGGCACTGGTGCTCAAGGGCCACAAGGAAGAACACGCCACCGACTACATCGTCCTGGTGTTCACTGCCTACCGCAAATGGCTCGACGGCACCGACGAGGACGCGACTATGGCCTGGCTTGAGAGCGATGAGTTCCAGGCAGCCTATGTCACGGCTTCCGAAGTGGTGGCCAAGGGGCAGCAACAGCAGAAGCAGTTCGGCTGAGCCAGCACCGCCGCCTTCGCGGGTAAACCCGCTCCCACAGGCAACGCTCAACGCTGTGGGAGCGGGTTTACCCGCGAAGAGGCAGGAACAGGCAAACAAAAAGGCCGCGCCCTTCACAGGGCGCGGCCTTTTCATTTCACCGGCTGCGAATCAGCTATCCAGCGCCACGCGCCCAGCAGCGCCGCGCTTGCGGTGCACCAGCAAGCCTGCCGCCACAACTGCAATGCTCAGCAGCGCGGTAGCAATGATCTCGACGCGGTGATCCTCACGCAGCCCCATCACCACCAGAATGGCGACGATGAAGGCGATGGTCGCCCAGGTCAGGCCCGGGAACATCCACATCTTGAACGAGATCTTCTCGCCGCTGGCTTCACGCTGGGCACGCATGCGCAGTTGCGACACGGCGATCACCAGGTACACCAGCAGGGCGATGGCGCCAGAGCTGGCCAGCAGGAACTCGAACACCGCGGCCGGGGCCAGGAAGTTGGCGAACACGCACAGGAAGGCCGCAGCGGTGGACAGCAGCACGGCCCAGTGCGGGGTGCCCGCCTTGGTGGTGCGCTGGGCGACTGCCGGGGCATCGCCACGCTTGCTCAGGGAGAAGAGCATGCGCGAGGAGGTGTACAGCGCCGAGTTCAGGCAGCTGGTCACGGCAATCAGCACGACGATGTCGACGATCAGCTTGGCATTCGGCACGCCGATCAGGCTGAGGACGGTCTGGTAGGAGCCTTTCTCGGCCAGGGTCGGATCGTTCCACGGCACCATGGCCACGACCAGGAAGATCGACACCAGGTAGAACAGGCAGATACGCCAGATCACCGAGTTGGTGGCACGGCTGATCTGCTTGCCCGGGTCTTTCGACTCGGCGGCGGCGATGGTGACGATCTCGGTCCCCATGAAGGAGAACATGGTGGTCAGCATGGCGGCCAGCACGGCGCCCAGGCCATTGGGCATGAAGCCTTGGGTATCGAACAGGTGGCTGACGCCGCTGATCTGGCTGCTCGGGACCATGCCGAACATGGCAGCGCAACCGACGACGATGAAGCCGATGATCGCCAGCACCTTGAGCAGGGCGAACCAGAACTCGAACTCACCGTAGTTCTTCACGCTGAACAGGTTGGTAACGGTCAGCACCAGGGTGATGACCAGCGAGAACGCCCACAGGTCCACGGCCGGGAACCAGGCATGCAGGATGGCTGCGGCGGCGTTGGCCTCCAGCGGGATCACCAGCACCCAGAACCACCAGTACAGCCAGCCGATGGTGAAACCAGCCCAACGCCCGATGGCGCGGTCGGCGTAGGTCGAGAAAGAACCGGTGTCGGGCGAGGAAACCGCCATTTCACCGAGCATGCGCATCACCAGTACAACCAGGGTGCCGGCAGCGGCGTAGGCCAGCAGCACGGCAGGGCCGGCGGCGGCGATGGCATGGCCGGAGCCGACGAACAAGCCGGCGCCGATCACGCCTGCGATGGACAGCATGGTCACATGCCGTTGTTTGAGCCCCTGAGCGAGGTCATTGGAATTGTTACCGCTCATAAAACTACCTTTGTAAGGAGTGGACCACCCGAATGAAGGGAATACGAAGCGCACCAAGGGGTGATTTAGGCGTCGCCGCATTCGGTCTTTTCCCACTGGCAATAAGCGCGCCATTTTTAAATGCCATTTATCCGGAATGGCTGACGCCCGTAAATTCTCTGGCTTTGCGGCCTTTCTGCCAGGCTTTGACCGAAAGCCCGCCAAATCTCCATGCCAAGTCCGGATTACTGAAATACCCACTTACAAACGCACCAAAGGTGCTCCCCGGTAACACCCGCGCACCAGGGCAAGGCAAAAAGTGCAACCTAAGGTACAACCTGAGTTCCACTAAGAATGGAAAGCCCGCTCCCACGCGCCCTGTGCCGGCCAAATGGGCGGTAGCACCTGCTTTCGCGGCAAAAGGTCCAAAACCGCTTCCATGCTTTGGCCAAAGCTGGCACCATCGCGCCTTTTTTCATCAAGGCTCCGGTGCTGGGCAAAACGCCATTGCGGACATCCTCGCGACAGTCCACTGCAACGATGCGACAAACTGCCCCATCAATGACCGAAGCCCCTTGCGACCCGGTTGGCCGCTGTTGCGCCGCTATGCTAGCGTGGCGCTCGCCAGGAAGGCCGCCAACAGCTGGGAACGCACCCGAACACATGAGGACCGCACATGGCCCAGGCCACGCCCGCGCTGGAAATCCGTAACCTGCACAAACGCTACGGCGAGCAGGAAATTCTCAAGGGCATTTCGCTGACCGCGCGCGACGGTGACGTGATCTCCATCCTCGGCTCGTCCGGCTCCGGCAAGTCCACCCTGCTGCGCTGCATCAACCTGCTCGAGAACCCGCACCAGGGCGAAATCCTGGTCGCCGGCGAAGCCCTCAAGCTCAAGGCGCAGAAAAACGGCGACCTGATCGCCGCCGACAACCGCCAGATCAACCGCTTGCGCAGCGAGATCGGCTTTGTCTTCCAGAACTTCAACCTGTGGCCGCACATGTCGATCCTCGACAACATCATCGAGGCGCCGCGCCGCGTACTTGGCCAGAGCAAGGCCGAGGCCATCGAGCACGCCGAAGCGCTGTTGAACAAGGTCGGCATCTTCGACAAGCGCCACAGCTACCCCGCCCAGCTTTCCGGTGGCCAGCAACAGCGTGCCGCCATCGCCCGTACCCTGGCCATGAAGCCCAAGGTCATCCTGTTCGACGAGCCGACTTCGGCGCTCGATCCGGAAATGGTCCAGGAAGTGCTTAACGTCATCCGCGCCCTGGCCGAAGAAGGCCGTACCATGCTGCTGGTGACGCACGAGATGAACTTTGCCCGCCAGGTGTCCAGTGAAGTGGTCTTCCTGCACCAGGGCCTGGTCGAAGAGCAGGGATCGCCGCAGCAGGTCTTCGAAAACCCGACCTCGGCGCGTTGCAAGCAATTCATGTCCAGCCACCGCTAACGGAGCAATACATGCAGACTTACAAGAAGTTCCTCCTGGCCGCTGCTGCCACCCTGGTGATGTCGGCCAACGCCATGGCCGCAGAAAAACTGCGCATGGGTATCGAGGCTGCCTACCCACCGTTCAACAACAAGGACGCCAGCGGCCAGGTCGTCGGCTTCGACAAGGACATCGGCGACGCCCTGTGCGCCAAGATGAAGGTCGAATGCACGGTTGTGACCTCCGACTGGGACGGCATCATCCCGGCCCTGAATGCCAAGAAGTTCGACTTCCTGGTGTCGTCGCTGTCGATCACCGACGAGCGCAAGCAGGCAGTGGATTTCACCGACCCCTACTACTCCAACAAGCTGCAGTTCATTGCGCCGAAGAAGGTCGACTTCAAGACCGACAAGCAATACCTCAAGGGCAAGATCATCGGCACCCAGCGCGCCACTCTGGCCGGCACTTGGCTTGAAGACAACTACAAGGACGTGCTGGACTCCATCAAGCTTTACGACACTCAGGAAAACGCCTACCTCGACCTGACCTCCGGTCGCGTTGACGGCATCCTGGCCGACAAGTACGTGCAATACGAGTGGCTGAAGTCCGACGCTGGCAAAGACTACGAGTTCAAAGGCGAACCTGTAGTAGACAGCGACAAGATCGGCATCGCCGTGCGCAAGGGTGACCCGCTGCGCGAGAAGCTGAACAAGGCCCTGGCCGAGATCAAAGCTGACGGCACGTACAAGAAGATCAACGACAAGTACTTCCCGTTCAGCATCGAGTGATGCCCTCCCGACCCGTACCGCGATGCGCGGTGCGGGTCCCTTGAACAAAGCTGCCCATGAATATCGACCTGCACGGATTCGGTCCGGCCATGATGGCCGGCACCCTGATGACCGTAAAACTGGCGCTTTGCGCCTTACTGCTGGGGCTGGCCCTGGGCCTGCTTGGCGCCCTGGCCAAGACTTCCCCTATCAAGCCACTGCAATGGCTTGGCGGTTTCTACTCGACCCTGGTGCGCGGCGTGCCCGAGCTGCTGTGGGTCTTGCTGATCTATTTCGGCACCGTCGGCCTCATGAGCAGCCTCGGCGACGCGCTCAACATGCCTGGGCTCGAACTCAGCGCATTCGCCGCCGGCGTGATCGCTCTGGGCCTGTGCTTCGGCGCCTACGCCACCGAAGTATTCCGCGGCGCGATCCTGGCCATCCCCAAGGGCCACCGCGAAGCGGGCCTGGCCCTGGGCCTGTCGAAAGGCCGCATTCTGTCGCGGATCATCCTGCCGCAGATGTGGCGCGTCGCCCTGCCGGGCCTGGGTAACCTGTTCATGATCCTGATGAAGGACACCGCGCTGGTGTCGGTGATCGGCCTGGAAGAAATCATGCGCCACGCGCAGATCGGCGTGAACGTGGCCAAGACACCGTTTACCTTCTACGGAGTAGCCGCCTGCATCTACCTGGGCCTGACCATAGTCGCCATGACCGGCATGCACTTCCTGGAAAAACGCGCCGCCCGCGGCTTCATGAGGGCCGAATAAATGAACTGGGAAGTCATCATCAAGTGGCTGCCACGATTGGCCGAGGGCGCGGTCCTGACCCTGGAGCTGGTGGCCATCGCGGTCATCGCCGGGCTGATCCTGGCCATCCCGCTGGGCATCGCCCGCTCGTCGCGGCACTGGTACGTGCGCGCCCTGCCCTTCGGCTACATCTTCTTCTTCCGCGGCACGCCACTGCTGGTGCAGCTGTTCCTGGTCTACTACGGCCTGGCTCAGTTCGACGCGGTGCGTGACAGCGCGCTGTGGCCGTACCTGCGCGACCCGTTCTGGTGCACGGTACTGACCATGACCCTGCACACCGCCGCCTACATCGCCGAGATCCTGCGCGGCGCACTGCAGGCGATCCCCAAGGGCGAGATCGAAGCCGCCCGGGCGCTGGGCATGTCGCGGGGCAAGGCGCTGTTCTACATCATGCTGCCGCGCGCCGCGCGCATCGGCCTGCCGGCCTACAGCAACGAAGTGATCCTGATGCTCAAGGCCAGCGCCCTGGCCAGCACCGTGACGCTGCTGGATCTGACCGGCATGGCGCGGACCATCATCGCCCGCATCTACCTGCCGGTGGAGATCTTCTTCGCCGCCGGGGTGTTCTACCTGGTGATCTCGTTCTTCCTGGTGCAGGGCTTCAAGCTGCTGGAACGCTGGTTGCGGGTGGATGCCTGCCAGGGGCGCTAACCTGCAACACGCTCGGGGCCGCTTTGCGGCCCCTTTCAATTGCGCCTCGGTGCTTGAATGAACACAACACTCCCCCTTCAAGGCAGCCAGCTCCTTGAGCGCTTCCAGGCCCTTGACCATTTTCTGCTTCAGCACCAGCCGCTGTGGCGGCCACGGCCGTTCACCGAGCTGCAGCTGGGCTGGGAAAGCCAGTACCCAGAGCTGTCCGCATGGCTGCGCAATCGCACCCTGGAACAAGCCGAAGCCGTCCAGCAACACCCGGAACAGCTTCCGGCCCCGGCACCCTTCCCGCAACTGGCCAGCCTGGCCCGGCAGTTGTCTGCCGTGGGTGAATTGCCCGACGCGGGCCTACACCCGGCCGGCCATCGCCTTGACGCCAATGTCCCTGGGCGCAAATGGCAGCAGATCGAGGCCTTCAGCCGCCGCCTGAGTTTCAGCCAGCCCACCCGGCACTGGCTGGACTGGTGTTCGGGCAAGGGCCACCTGGGCCGCCGCCTGCTGCAAGCCGGCCAGCAATTGACCTGCCTGGAGTACGACGCCGAGCTGGTCAACGCCGGCCAGGCGCTAAGCGATCACCATCAACTGCCCGCCCACCATGTGCAGCAGGATGTAATGGCCGCAGACAGCATGCAGCAGCTGGATGGAGAGAAAAGCGTGGTTGCCCTGCATGCCTGTGGCGATCTGCATGTGCGCCTGCTGCACCTGGCCAGCCAGCAAGGCTGCCCGCAACTGGCCGTGGCGCCGTGCTGCTACAACCGCATCCAGGGCGAGCAGTACAGGGCAATATCCACAGCCGCACAGGCTTCGGCCTTGCAGCTGTCGATCGGCGATCTGGGCCTGCCGCTGAGCGAGGCCGTCACCTCCAGCGCCCGGGTACGCCGCCAGCGCGACAGCTCGATGGCCAGGCGCCTGGGTTTCGACCTGCTGCAGCGCCAACAGCGGGGTATCGATGCTTACCTGCCAACACCTTCATTGCCGGTCGATTGGCTGAAGAAGCCCTTCGAGCAGTACTGCCGCGACCTTGCCGCGCTGCGCCAGGTCGAACTGAGCGGCACGACGGATTGGACCGCCCTTGAGTCGCAAGGCTGGCAACGGCTGGCTCAGGTCCGCAACCTGGAGCTGGTGCGCAACCTGTTCCGCCGCCCATTGGAACTGTGGCTGGTGCTCGACCGAGCCTTGTACCTCCAAGAGCAAGGTTATGCCGTGCGCGTAGGACTGTTCTGCGAATACCCGCTGACGCCACGCAACCTGTTGCTGCTGGCCGAACGCGACGGATCGCCGCAGCGCAGCTGACAACCTGTGGATAAGTCTGTGCACAAGCTTGTGATGAAAATGTCCAAGGCTTGGATCCAAGCGCTATTTGCGCCGCTTTGCTTATTCCGCTTACCAGCTGAAAACCAGCAAAAACAGGGCTTTGCGCAAAGACCGGTGGCAGGGCCAGTCGGCATGCCTTTCGCGCAAGCGGAAAATGCCGCTTGTGCATAAGCATTTCAGCCGTAGGCCAGAAACCGCCTGAAACAGGGCATTTCAAGCCAGTTTCAACAGGCCCATGCCGACCAGAAGCAGCGCCAGCCCCAGCCAGCCACGGCCAGCCAGACGCTGACCGAACAGCGCCCAACCCATGGCGACAGTGGCCAGGATGCCGAAGCCGCCCCAGATGGCATAGGCCAGCGACAACTCGATGTCCTGCACCGCCTGCGCCAACGCAGTGAAGGCCGCCAACACGCAGAAGATCGAGGCCACGCCCAGGCCCTTGCGACGAAAACCGTCGGAATACTTGAGCAGCAGGTTGGCCAGCACTTCCAGCACGATGGCCAGGCCCAGCCAGGCAAATGGAATCAGCATGGCAACGCCTCCCCTTCAACCTCGACAGGCTTGCTGCGGGTACCCGCCTTGATCAGCAGGATGCCGGCAATCATCACCGCCAGCCCCAGGGCCTTGGCCCAGCCCAGGCTTTCGCCCAGCCAGAGCACACTGACCAGGGTGATCAGGACGATGCCGATCCCCTCCCACAGCGCATAGGCCACGCCGACCGGCACACGCTTGACCGCCAGGGCCAGGAAGAAATACGAAAGGCAGATCATGACGTACATCACGGCATGCCCAGCCACGGGGAAATGAGTGGCGGCGAGTTTCATCGACGCCGTGCCGATCACCTCGGCGGTAATGGCGACGATCAGATAGATCCAGGAACGCATGGTGCCCTCCCATGGGCGACACAGCAGCCGAGCGCACAGGCGTCGGCGCAATACAGAAAGGTTTAAGGCTGTAGTGGGAGGGTGGCGCTAGAGGTCGCCGGTCCAGTGACGCTCACGGGAAACCAGGCGGGAGGTGGAGAGGAGCTTGAAAGCTTTACTGTTCAACATAATGAACAACAAATTAGCTTAGGCAATCGAAAAAGTCAAAACGATAGAAAAAACACAAATAAAGACGCGGTTAAATTGCAGAGATACCGAACAAATCCCTGAAAATATCCAGAGCGGCGCGTAAATTATATTAATCACTCATGGTGCGACTGAAACACAGCATGCCTCGTGGCCCGGCAAGTCATCCACAGCACAGCTAAGCGTCATCGGCTCGTTCGGTGTATCATCGCCGGCTGTCCACGTGATCATGCACTGTTCAATCGAGCCAAGACGCGCAGAACCACCTGCCCGGTGATCTGCCGACGCTGTGCGAAAAATGATCAAGGATGCCAACAACCGTGATTGTTCGCGTAGGGGCATGGCCTCATCGTATTAACGGGACGCGCGTCACAGCTGCCAATACCAAGCTACCGATCCCCGCGAGGGAGCAGCTAGCATTGCAGCCGCCTCTAGAACACAGACTGACCTTGGAACGGATTCGAACATCGTGAAACACGCCAAGCCCTTCGCCCTGCTGACCGTCGCCCTGGCCCTGACTGGCTGCGCCAGCAGCACGCCACCGGCCAAACCGACACCGCTGGACTGGAACATGCCCGGCATGCAGCTCGGCGGCGACCGCGGCCTGCCGCTGCACGTCGACACCCCTTGCCGCAAGCGCGGCTGCGACAACGACAAGCTGTTCTTCAACCCCGGCAAGACCGAACCAAACGTCACCACCATCCACCGCGGCTGGTAGGAGAATTCTCCTTTGCGCTCGGTGACTTAGGGCGTTACGCATTGATTGCAAGAAGTAGTTTACAGCCGCGAATCCATCGCTATAATGACGCCCCTGTGCCGGTATAGCTCAGATGGTAGAGCAACTGACTTGTAATCAGTAGGTCCCGGGTTCGATTCCTGGTGCCGGCACCACACTAAAAAGCCTCGACGTCAGTCGGGGCTTTTGCGTTTCTGGGGATCATCCAGCCATACACCCCACCCCGTCACTCCAGCAACAGCGCCTTATGCAGCTTCCTAATCTCCGGCCCGCTAAGCTCCAGCGCCACATGCTTGCCCTCCTTCCCCAGCCCATTGATCAGCACGATCCCTCCCTTGGCAAACGTCCTTTCCTGAGCAAGCGGATAAAGCGCAATGATGTGATCGATGCTGATCACATACTGACGGTGATTGCTGACCTCGAAACTGACGAAACGGCTCACTCCCTGTGCTCCCTGAGTCGCTGCACGTGGCAGCCCCGTAACTCCATAGTAGCTATCGGCCACAGTTGCGACAGATTGCCCTGCCGCTCGATTTCTTGTTTGGGCTCAATAAACCCTGCTTTCAAAATGGGTATTCCTGTGCCGACGGCTTTCGTCGACTTAAGGAGAAGTCCCATGAGTGAGCAACAAGGCGTAGCCCTGACGCGGCGCGGGGTGCTGGCGGGGGGTGTATTGCTGGGGGTTGGCGGCACGGTGCTGGCCAGCGGCCTGGCCCGGGCGGCGGCACCGGCGACCAATAATCCGCCCACGGACCTGACCCAGCTGGAACGCACCCGGGTCGAGCTGGTGGCACCACCCCAGGTACATGCCCACAGCCAGCGCGCGCCTGGCAAACCGCGGATCGTCGAGTTCCGCATGGAGATCGAGGAGAAAGAACTGGCGGTCGACAGCGAGGGGGCCTACATCCATGCCATGACCTTCAACGGCTCGGTGCCCGGCCCGCTGATGGTGGTGCACGAGGGCGACTACGTGGAGCTCACCCTGGTCAACCCGGCCAGCAACAGCATGATGCACAACATCGACTTCCATGCCGCCACCGGCGCGCTTGGCGGTGGTGAGCTGACCCATGTGAAGCCTGGCGAGCAGGTGAAGCTGCGCTTCAAGGCGGACCGCGCCGGGGTGTTCGTGTACCACTGCGCGCCGGGCGGGGTGATGATCCCCTGGCATGTGGTGTGCGGCATGAACGGCGCAATCATGGTGCTGCCGCGGGATGGTCTGAAGGACGGCGACGGGCGCCCGCTGCAATACGACAAGGTGTGGTACATCGGCGAGCAGGACTTCTACATCCCGCGCGACAAGGACGGAAAGTACAAGCGCTACGCCAGCCCATCGGCGAGCTTCGCCGACATGTACCAGGTGATGAAGGGGCTGATACCCACGCACGTGGTCTTCAATGGCAGCGTCGGCGCACTGACCGGCCAGCACGCGCTCACCGCCACGCTCGGCGAAACGGTGCTGATCGTCCACTCGCAAGCCAACCGCGACACACGCCCACACCTGATCGGCGGCCATGGCGACTACGTGTGGGCAGCCGGCAAGTTCGCCAACCCGCCGCAGCGCAACCTGGAAACCTGGTTCATCCCCGGCGGTGCCGCAGGCGCGGCGCTCTACACCTTCCGCCAGCCCGGCCTGTACACCTACCTCAATCACAACCTGATCGAGGCCGTGATGCTGGGTGCCGCTGCGCACGTGCAGGTCGAAGGGCAATGGAACGACGACCTGATGAAACAGCTGGAAGCGCCTGGACCGATTCGCTAGCGGCGATCTGCAGCACTTGCGAAGAATTCGCATTCGCAGTTGATTTTTTGTTACGATTGCGCCGTTTCACGCACTGCCGGCATGCCGGTCTGCGCGGGGATGACGTTGATCGTAACGAGCGCTGCCGCTCGCATTTTTACAGGTACCCTTCCATGAGCACCACCCTGCTGGTTGTCGACGATGACGACGAGATTCGCGAACTTCTCTGCGATTATCTGAGTGATGCCGGCTACCAGGTATTGCCGGCCGCAGATGGCGAGCAGATGCGCGCGCAACTGGCCCTGCACAAGGTCGACCTGGTGGTGCTGGACCTGATGCTGCCCGGCGAGGATGGCCTGAGCCTGTGCCGGCAGTTGCAGGGGCTGCCGGGGCCGGCGGTGATCCTGCTGTCGGCCAAGGGCAGCACCCTGGACCGCATCACTGGCCTGGAAGCAGGCGCCGACGACTACCTGGCCAAGCCCTTCGAGCCGCTCGAGCTGGTTGCCCGGATCAAGGCTGTGCTGCGTCGGCCCCTGCAGCTGGAAGCCAACGCCGACGAAAGCGATACTCAGCCGCAGCGATTCGCAGGCTTTGAACTGGACCCCATCAAACGGCTGCTCACCCACCCCGACGGCAAGGCCCTGACCCTGCCACGCTCCGACTACCGGGTGCTGCACGAACTGCTGCAGGCCGATAACCGCGTGGTATCCCGCGATCATCTGACGCGTAGCGCGTTCGGCCGCGACCACCTGCCCGACGACCGTTCGGTGGACATGTGCATCAGCCGCCTGCGCCAACAGTTACGCCGTGCACCGGGCCAAGCCGCGCAGATCCTCACCATCCGCAACCAAGGCTACTTGTTGAACCTGCGCCGCGAAGCCTCGGGCACCTGACGGCTGCCCAAAGCGGGCCCAGCGTAGCTATTTGCAGTCGCCCTGCAGGATTCTCAGCGCCGCCTCAGCCAGGAAGCCCGAGCGGCTTTTCTGCTCTGGATGGTTCTTCACGTAGGCATCGATACGGGTGAGCAGGTAGGCCGGCAGGGTGATGTTGAGCTTCTCGGCCTTACCCAGGTAGCGGGTGATATCGATGTCGATGAGTGCCCAGGTGCATCCGGCGTAGTCAGGGTTGGCCGCATGGACGCTCACCTTGCTGGCCTTGGGGATTTCCTCGCCGTCCTGGGCGAGCAGTTCGAGGTGGCCCTCGATGGCCTCGCGGGCCATGGCAATGGCGTCATCGAGGTCTTCACCGGCCGAAAAGCAGCCCGGGATGTCCGGGACTTCCACGCCCCAGGCGTGCTGATCGTCGCCGGGCAGGATGGCGATGGGGAATAACATGGCAGTGGCTCTCCTGGTCAGCTGGCGTAGCCGATCCGCGCCTGGCGCAGGATGCTGGCCGCAGTGGCGGGCAGCAGGTCCTTCTTCGGGTGCGGGATGGTCACCAGCCCAGCCTTGTGGGGGTGCTTGAAGTGATGGTGGCTGCCCTTGGATCGCACCAGGTACCAACCATCGGCCTCGATCACCGAAATCATTTCGCGGCTGTTCATGAACCCTTCCTTGGGCTGTTCGCAGCGGTGGTTAGTATAACCACCGAATGCGATCTATCAACACCATACCCACCAATCCGACCAGCGGGCCTCCTGGAGGGGAAGTATGGTCAGGGGACAGAAGAAGGCAGGCACGCAAGTGATGCCGGATCTTGCGGCGCAAACGCCACACCCCACGCCCATGCAAGAGTCTTTTACCGAAACCCCTGGTTTTCCGCGCACAGGCTTTGCCTATCCTAGGCCGCGTCATCCCGCCTGCGATGGACCCATGAACGATTCACTCCCCAGCCGTTATGCCTGCCTGGCCCTGTGCCTGGTCTTCACCCTTGCCAGCATCCCCTTCCTGATCCAGCACAGCTGGCTGTGGCCATTCACCCTGGTGACCGCGCTGCTCAGCCTGGTCGGCCTCAATGATCTGCGCCAGAGCCACCACGCGGTGCGGCGCAACTACCCGATCCTGGGCAACCTCCGCTACCTGATCGAGACCATCAGGCCAGAGATTCGCCAGTACCTGATCGAGGGCGACGATGACAAGCTGCCGTTCTCCCGCGCGCAACGTTCGCTGGTCTATGCCCGGGCCAAGAACGAGAGCGCCGAGAAGGCCTTCGGCACCCTCAATGATGTGTACAAGCCGGGCTTCGAGTTCATCAGCCATTCGATGCTGCCCGTGCCACAGGCCGATCCTGCGTCATTTCGCATTCGCATCGGCGGGCCGCAGTGCACCCAGCCGTATTCGGCGTCGATCTTCAATATCTCGGCCATGAGCTTCGGCGCTCTCAGCGCCAATGCCATCGCCGCGCTGAACAAAGGGGCGCGCCTGGGGCGCTTTGCCCATGACACCGGCGAGGGCAGCATCAGCCCTTATCACCGCGAACACGGCGGCGACCTGATCTGGGAAATCGGCAGCGGCTATTTCGGCTGCCGCACCGAGGACGGCCGCTTCGACCCCGAACGCTTCGCCGAACAGGCGCGCGATGGCCAGGTGAAGATGATCGAGATCAAGCTCAGCCAGGGCGCCAAGCCCGGCCATGGCGGCATCCTGCCGGGGCACAAGGTCAGCGCCGAGATCGCTGCCACCCGGGGGGTGCGCGAAGGCCAGGACTGCATCTCGCCAGCCGCCCACAGCGCCTTCCGCACCCCGCTGGAGCTGCTGCAGTTCGTCGCCAGGCTGCGCGAGCTGTCAGGCGGTAAACCGGTAGGCTTCAAGTTCTGCCTGGGCCATCCGTGGGAGTTCATGGGCATTGCCAAGGCCATGCTCGCCACCGGCATCACCCCGGACTTCATCGTCGTCGATGGCAAGGAAGGCGGCACCGGCGCGGCGCCCCGGGAGTTCTCCGACAACATGGGCATGCCGCTGCGTGACGGCCTGATGTTCGTGCACAACACCCTGGTGGGCCTGAACCTGCGCGAACGCGTGCGCATCGGCGCAGCGGGCAAGATCGTCAGCGCGTTCGACATTGCCAGCGTGCTGGCCATCGGCGCCGACTGGGTCAACTCGGCACGCGGATTCATGTTCGCCATTGGCTGTATCCAGTCGCAAAGCTGCCACACCAACAAGTGCCCCACCGGCGTGGCCACCCAGGACCCGCTGCGCCAGCGTGCGCTGGTGGTACCGGAGAAAGCCGAGCGGGTTGCGAGTTTTCACCGCAACACCCTGCATGCCCTGGCCGAAATGCTCGCCGCTGCAGGGCTGGATCACCCGTCCGAGCTCAAGCCCAAGCACCTGGCACGGCGTATCAGCCCCAGTGAGATCAGCCTGTTTTCACAGCTGCACGCGTTCCTCAAACCGGGTGAATTGCTCAGCGGCTCGATCGAAAATGCGTTCTATGCACGGATGTGGCGGATGGCGCGCAGTGACAGCTTTGCGCCGCAGATGGGAGAAGTCGAGGGGGTGCCTGCGGCGAGCGTGGCACGCCACAAACAAACAGCCCCGGCATAGGCCGGGGCTGCTGATGACGCCAGATCAGGATCAGAAGATGCTGATTGGGTACTCGACGAATACGCGAACTTCGTTGCCGTCGTCGTTGTACTCGCTTTGACGGACTGCGGTGTTGGTACGCAGGAACGAGCTACGCAGCTTGATCGACAGGTCCTTGGCCGGGCCCTCCTGAACGACGTAGCGCAGCTGGTTGAAGATCTCGCGCTCCTTGCCTTCGCCGAAGCCTTCCGGGTTCTTCAGGTTGCGGGTGTTGATGTTGTCACCCACTACGTAGGCGACCTTGTAGGTCAAGCCTGGAACGCCAAAAGCGCCGAAGTCCAGGCCGTAGCCCAGCTGCCAGGAACGCTCGTCTTCGGCGTTGAAGTCGGACCAGTAGGAGTTGGCCAGGTAGATGGTCGAACCACCGTCGCTGGTACCACCGGCGCTCTGGTAGCCGCCGTAGTTGTAGCCGGTGCTGCCGGTGCTGCGCTGGTGCGCCAGGGTGATCGAGTGCGGGCCGAAGGCGTAGGTGGCCGCCAGGCTCCAGATGGTGTTGTCGTCGCCGGTCAGCTTGGCGCTGCGCACGAACTTGTCGTCGATGCTGGTCTTGTAGCCGTTGAAGTCCAGGGTCAGGGACTGGTCATTGGCGATCGGGAAGACGTAGTTCAAGCCCAGGTAGTGCTTCTTCATCACATCTTCGTTGTCTGCGGTGTACAGCGAAGCGGTGAAGTTGTCGGTGAACTTGTAGCTACCACCCAACACGTCGATCGACTTCAGGCCGCCGCTGTCACGCCCTTCGGCGCTCTTGCGGGCTTCCTGGGTGAAACGGCCGGCGTTCAGTTCCAGGCCTTTGATCTCCTTGGAGGTGATCAGGGTGCCAGTGAAGCTTTCTGGCAGCAGACGGCCGTCGTCGTAGTTCAGCACCGGCAGGGCCGGCATCTGGTCGCCGTATTTGAGCACGGTGTTGGAGATGCGGAACTTCACCGCAGCGCCGCCGCGGGCCAGATCATGTGGGCTGCTGGCGTTGTCGTCGGCGTTCTTGGTGTTGTGCGGCTTGAAGAAGTCGACACCACCACCACCGTTGTGGCCTTTGCCGCCGTCCAGACGCACGGCGTACAGACCGAAGGCATCAACGCCGACACCGACGGTGCCCTGGGTGAAACCGGAGGAGAAGTTGGCGATGACGCCCTGGCCCCATTCGATCTGGTCGTCGGTGCCGTGCTTCTTGTCACGGTTGATGTAAGCGTTGCGCAGAAGGACGTTGGCGTGGCTGTCCTCGATGAAACCTTTGCTGTCGGCCTGCTCGTTGGCCTGGGCCTGGGTCGCGGCGATCATCGCCAGGGCGACCAGGCTGATCCTGGTTTTCAACATTTTATTTTCCTTATTGCTTAATCAAAAACGCTCTGCATGAGAACGCCAGGAACCAACGCCCCTTCGTAGGTTCGACGCTATGCGGATCCAGGCCGCAAGGCCCCGCTGATGGTCTGCAACGGGCCTTACAGCCGCATGGCCAAGTCATGGCCAGCAGGCGTAGAGGCCGAATCCTAGCCGTGCCTGCTTATACATGTCAAAAAATCGTGAAATGGAGGTTGATATAACCAAAAAAAAGGTCTTGAACAGTGCATTTCCACGCACTAATGCCCAGCTTCTGCGCAAATTTGTCTCTTTCAGGTTTTTCCGAAAAATCTCGCACAACGGTCATGTAAATGAGCAACGCGCGCACCCGCGCTCGGTACCGGTCGAACCAATCAGAAAGGACTAGTTACAAAGTGATACAAACGTAAAGACAAGTCTTTACGAATAGGCGAGCAACAGCAAATAGCAAGCATTACCATTCGCGCCCTTTTTCTCACTCGCGTAGACGGATGCCTGTAATGCTTGTCCCTTGCCGCCTTTCACCCCTGACCCTGGGCTTGTCGCTGTTGTTCAGCGCCGGCCTGGCCAGCGCCGCCACCACCACCCTGCCGGAAACCGCGGTTACCGCCGACAGCGAGCGCGAGGAGGACAACCCACGGGTACGCGAAGTGAGCACGGCGACCCGTACCTCGACCCCGGTGCGCTATGTGCCCCAGGCCATCGACACGGTGAAGACCAGCAATGTGCTGGACTATGGCAGCAGCACCCTGGGCGAAGCGCTGGAAGGTATCCCCAACGTCAGCGCCGGCGGCGACACTCGCTTCGATAGCCTGCGCATCCGCGGTTTCGATGCCAGCAACGACTTCTACCTGGACGGCATCCGCGACGACAGCCAATACACCCGCGACCTGCACAACATCGAGCGGGTCGAAGTGCTCAAGGGCCCGGCCGCGGTGCTGTACGGTCGAGGCAGCCAGGGCGGCATCGTCAACCGGGTGAGCAAGGCGCCGGAACATGGCCGCCGCTCGACCATCGAAGCCCAGGGCGGCAGCCAGGACCTGCGCAGCCTTTACGCCGACCTCAGCGCCGACCCCAGCGACACCGTCAGCCTGCGCCTGAACATGGGCAATGAAGACAGCAACAGCTTCCGCCACGGCGTCGATGGCAACCGCCAACTGTTCGCCCCGTCCATGAGCTGGCAACTGAACCCCGACCTGAACTGGCTGGTGCAGTACGAATACAGCCGCTACAACCGCACGCCGGACCGCGGCATCCCCGGCAACCCGTTGACCGGGCGCCCGGCGGACGTCAGCCGCAGCGCCACCTATGGCGATACCCAGCGCGACTACATCGACGACCGCGCCCAGTCGCTGCGCTCGCGCCTGAACTACCAGCTCAGCGACAACTGGCAACTGCGCCATACCCTGGGCCTGTTCAAGCTCGACAGTGAGTTCGACAACACCTACCAGACCGCCTACACCCCGCGCACCAACCTGGTCACCCGCCAGCGCTGGCAGCAGGACCTGAACACCCGCAACCTGTTCAACAACCTCGAAGCCGAGGGCGATGTCAGCACCTGGGGCCTGGAGCACAAGCTGCTGCTGGGCCTGGAGTTCGGCAGCCAGCGCCGCGACCCGCTGCTCTACACTGCCAAGACGGTCAAGGCCGGCGGCACGGCGGTGCCGTCCCTGGACCTGGACAACCCCAACCGCGCGCTGCAGCACAACGGCCCGATGGTGGTGTCGAGCAACAACCACACGGTGGTCGAGAGCCGTGGCATCTACCTGCAGGACCAGATCCGCCTGAACGACCAATGGCAGATTCTCGCTGGCGTGCGCTTCGACCAGTTCGAGGTGGAGACCACCAACAAACTGCGCAACCTCTCCGAGAAGCAGAACGACAACAGCTTCAGCCCACGCCTGGGCGTGGTCTACACGCCTTGGCGCGACCACTCCTTCTATGCCTCCTGGAGCAAGACCTACTCGCCGGTCGGCGGTGGCCTGATCGGCATCACCCCTGGCGCGGCCGGCAACACCAACGAGACCGACCCGGAGCTCACCCGGCAGAAGGAAATCGGGGTCAAAAGCGACTGGTTCGACGAGCGCCTGACCACCACCCTGGCGCTCTACGAGCTGGAGCTTTACAACCGCCGCACCCGCGACCCGATCGACCCGAACATCACCCTGATGTCTGGCCTGCAGCGCTCGCGCGGCATCGAGCTGACCGCCACCGGCAATGTGGTCGGCAACTGGTATGTACGCGGCGGCATCGGCCTGCAGGACGCGAAGATCGTCGAGGACAACAATGGCCAGGAAGGCAACCGCATCAACGATGTCGCCCGGCGCAACGCCAGCCTCTTCGTGACCTGGAAGCCGGAGCTGGGCTGGTATGCCGAAACCGGCATGACGCTGGTGGGTGACCGCTACGCCGACAACCAGAACACCGTGATCCTGCCGGGTTATGGCCGTTGGGATGCCCTGGCCGGCTATCGCACCCACGACTGGGACGTGCGCGCGGCACTGAAGAACATCACCGACAAGACCTACTACGATTCGGCCACCAGCGCGGCGCAGATCCAGTATGGCGACCCGCGTAGCCTGGTGGTGACCGGCAGCTACAGCTTCTGACGCCATCGCTGGCAAGCCAGCTCCCAGCTTGACCGCATAAACCCAAACTATGCGCTTCCTATGTGGGAGCCGGCTTGCAGGCGATGAGGCCATTACAAGCGCCACAAGGCCATTGCATCCAAACCGGCCAGGCCTGTGCCACAAACGAAAACGCCACCGCATGTGCGGTGGCGTTTTTCGTTGCGACGGGTTGATGTCCGGTCAGTGCCACACAGCCAGCAGCGCTTCGAGCTCTGCATCACTGATCAAGCCCTGCGGGTAACGCCCGTTCAGCAGACGTCGTGGGTCGGTCTTCCTGACCCGGATGCATCCATGGTCTCGCAACCACTGCGCCAGTATTTCAAGCGTTTGGTGATTCACTGCCGATGGGGGCATAGCCGACTCACTTGCTGCATTCATTTCAACACGCACTCCCTGGGCCCGTGAGCGGCTAACTTACGTAAGGTTTGTTACAGAACGGCGTAGGCCTATCTCTCTGAAACACAATGAAAAACTAATACAAGAGCTGTGCCATTCGCCGCCACCGAACGTCGCCACCAACAAAAAAGCCCGTCATCGGACGGGCTTTTTGTTGGTGGCGTGAATCAGCGCTTGAACGGCGCCGGCTGCTGCTGGGTCAGGCAGTGGATGTTGCCGCCGCCGAGCAGAAGCTCGCGGCCGGGGATCATCACCACTTCGTGATCCGGGAAGACCTTGGCGAGGATCGCTCTGGCCTGCGCATCGGCGGGGTCGTCGAAGCTCGGCGCGATGATGCCGCCGTTGACGATCAGGAAGTTCACGTAGGAACCGGCCAGGCGCACCGACGGGTCACGCTCCTGGCTGCCGACCACCTGGTCGACACCGGCGCATTCGGCTTCGGTGGCGAACAGCGGGCCAGGGATCGGCATCTTGTGCACTACAAACTCGCGGCCCTTGGCGTCGCGGCTGTTTTTCAGCACATCGTAGGCCGCATGGCAGCGTGCGTAGTTGGGGTCGTTGGAATCATCGGTCCAGGCCAGTAACACTTCGCCCGGGCTGACGTAACAGCAGAAATTGTCGACGTGACCGTCGGTTTCGTCGTTGTACAGGCCGTCCGGCAGCCAGACGATGGTTTCCACCGCCAGGTGCTCGCGCAGGATGTCTTCGATCTGCTCGCGGTTCAGGTGAGGGTTGCGGTTACGGTTGAGCAGGCACTCTTCGGTGGTGATCAGGGTGCCTTCGCCATCGACATGGATCGAGCCGCCTTCAAGCACGAAGCCTTCGGTGTGGTAACGCTGCACGCGCTCCATTTCCATCACCTTGGCCGCCAGTTCCTCGTCGCGGTTCCACGGTGCGTACAAGCCGCCATCGAAGCCACCCCAGGCGTTGAAGCCCCAGTCCACGCCACGCACTTCACCCTGGTCGTTGATCACGAAGGTCGGGCCGGTGTCACGCACCCAGGCGTCGTCGTTGCTGATCTCGACCACACGGACGTTGGGCACGTCGAGCTGGCGCCGGGCGTTCTCGTACTGGCCGGCGGAAACCGCCACGGTAACCGGTTCGAAACGGGCGATGGCCTTGGCCAGGGTCACGTGCGCGGCCTGCGCCGGCTTGCCGCCCAGGCGCCAGTTGTCCGGGCGCTCCGGCCAGACCATCCACACCTGGGTTTGCGGGGCCCATTCGGCGGGCATGTGGAAGCCGTCGGCGCGGGGGGTCGAGTTGAGGGTCTTCATGGGTAACCTCTGCGAAGGCCCGGTGCCAGGGGCGCCAGGTCGGTGATCAAAAAAGGTGCGGGCCCGCCAGTATAGGCAGCGTGGCAATGCGTCGATATTACAACCGATAAATATCGACTTTAAATAGATAAAGACAAAATATTTAGGCATAAAAAAGCCTGGCAAACCGATAAGAATCGATTTGCCAGGCTCGCAAGCAGTGCCTCAGAGCCCTTCGTTGAGGATCCGCTCCACGCTGTCGACGAAGTAGTCCACGCTCGCCCGCGTGGTGCACATCGGCGGCTTGATCTTGAGGATGTTCAGGTAGTCGCCGGTCGGCTGCATGAAGATCCCCAGCTCGCGCAGGCGGTTGCACAGGTGCATGGTCTCCTGCGTGGCCGGCTCCAGCGTCTGCCGGTCGCGCACCAGCTCCAGCCCCAGGTAGAAGCCCGAACCATGGGCGGCACCCGCCAGCGGATACTTATCGACAAGCGCCTGCAACCGCGCCTTGAAATACCGCCCCACGTCACGGGCGTTGTCCCATAGCCCTTCGTCGCGCATCACGTCCAGCACCGCCATGCCGATACGGCAGCTGACCGGGCTGCCGCCTGCGGACGAGAAGAAGTAACCCTCGGCCTCCAGCGCCTCGGCGATCTCGCGGCGGGTGATCACTGCCCCCAGCGGCTGGCCGTTGCCCATGCCCTTGGCCATGGTGATGATGTCCGGCACCACGCCTTGCTCTTCGAAGCCCCAGAAGTACTCGCCCAGGCGCCCGTAGCCCACCTGCACCTCATCGGCGATGCACACCCCGCCCCGCTGGCGCACCTTGGCGTAGGCCTCGCGCAGGTAGCCAGCCGGTAGCGAGATGCCGCCGGCGTTGCCGTACACCGGCTCGCAGATCATGCCCGCCAGCTGGCGGCCACGGGCATCGAGGTCGGCGAGCTTGGCGTCGACATCGCGCAAGTAGTCAGCGGCACTGTCGGCGCCCCGAAAGCGACCACGGAAGGTGTTCGGTGCCTCAACCGGGTGCACCCAGTCCGGGCGGGTTTCCAGGGCCTGGGGGTTGTCGGCGATGGAGGTGGAGATCGCATCCGTTGCCACCGACCAGCCGTGGTAGGCCTCCAGCACGCTGAGCAGGTCGCGCCCGCCGCTGTAGGCCCAGGCCAGGCGGATCGCCAGGTCGTTGGCCTCGGTCCCGCTGTTGACCAGGAACACCCGATCGAAGCCTTCCGGCGCCACTTCCAGCAAGCGCTCGGAGAATTCGGCAATGGCGGCGTAGTGGAAGCGCGAGTTGGTATTGAGCAACGACCATTGGCGCGCTGACTCGGCGACCATGCGCGGGTGGCCATGGCCGAGCACCGCGACGTTGTTGAGCATGTCCAGGTACGAGCGGCCCTGCATGTCGATCAGATAGTTGCGCCAGCCGCGTTCGATATGCGGCGGCTGCTCGTAATAGTGCTTCTGCGAGCGGGCGAAGCTGGCATCGCGGCGGGCCAGCAGCGCCTGCGCATCGGCCAGGGGCTCGGCAGCGCAATCAAAGCCCAGCAGCGCCGAAGGCGAAGGGCACAGGGCCAGCCAGGCAGCGGCAGCACTGGGCGTGGCGAAGAACGGCGGCACGGCCTGGCCATCGAGGCACAACTGCACACTGAGGAAGCCACAGGTGGCGCCCAGCGCCTGGCCCCTGGCAAGCAGTTGGCCGTCGGCCGGGGCCTCTTCCAGGCCGTTGAGCCACAGGTTCCAGTGCGCGCTGCGCAGGCAGCCGCGGTTGTCGCCGGCACGCTGCCATACGCCCTCGGCAGGTGCCTGCAGCAGGCTGCCTGGCATCAGCTTGAGCTCCACACCCAGGGCACAGGTGGCGGGCTCCTCGGCGCGGTCGATGTGGGTTTGCGACAGTCGGTACTGGCCGTGCAGGCTGCAGGCCGGCGCAGGCTGGCTGGCCAGCAGGCGCTGGTCGAAGCCCGGCTGTTCCCAGTTGCCGGCCTCGCAGTGCGCGCTGAGCACACCGAGGTCGACCCGGCTGACCGCCTGCCCGGCAAGCGCTGGCAGCAACGGCAGGCAACCGCTGAAGTCGGCGCTAGCAGGCCGCTGGCCGGCAGCCTGCAGGATGGCCACTTCCATCAGCGCGGCGGGCACCGCGCAGGCGGTATCGAAGATCTCCCACTCGTGGGCGATGTTGTCGCGGGTGTACTGATTGAGCGGGTCGATCGCCAACTGCTGCTCGCTGCTGAGCACCAGTACGGCGGCACGCAGCTGCACCAGCGGCCAGAGCGCCTGCAATTCGGCCGTTTCAAGCGGATTGGCGGCCTGGTAGGCGGCCACTGCCGGCAAGATGCGCAGCGGGTCGCCTTCGGCGTGATGCAACAGCGCCGAACAGGTCACCGACAGGTCGGCGATGCGCCAGCTGCGCAGCAGGTCACCGAAATCGATCACCCCCTGCACTTGCCACTCCCGTTGCCCGTCACGCGCCCAGACCACGTTGTCGTCGGTGATGTCCAGGTGCACGGCCTGGGTCGGCAGTTGCCCGACCAGCGGCGCCAGCCTGTCTGCGGCCTGGCGGGCCAGTTGGGCAACCTGCTCGCGGCGTGCCGGGTCAGTGACTACCGGCAGCAGGTGCTCGACCAGTGCCTGGGCATGCCGCGGGTCCCACTGCAAGGTGCGGTCCAGGCCCGGGTGCTCGAAACCTGCCAGCGCCTGGTCGACCTGCGCGCACAGCCTGCCCAGCTCAGCCACCACCGACACCGGCAGGTGCTTGAGGCGGGTCAGCGGCTGGCCTTCGATATAACTGAGCAGCCGCACCCGCAGGGGTTGGCCATCCACCTCCAGCGCCAGCAGCGCCTCACCGGCAAGCGACGGCTGCACCTGCGGCACCGGCACGCCACGCTCGCGCAAATACGCCAGGGCGGCGTGCTGGGCCTGCAATTCGACTTCGGCATAGCTGCCGTGGCAGGCCTTGAGCACATAGCGCCCCTGGGCGCTGTCGACGCAAAAATTCACATCCTGCTGGCTACCCAGTGCCTGCAACTCGCCCCGCAGGTCATAATGCGAACGCAGCAGGGCATGGGCCTGGGCTTCACCGAGTGAAGGGCTGGGCTGGCTCGAACGCTGGATCAGGGTGCTCAGGGGCATGCGGGGGACCTCGTTTTTTTGCCGCTTATATCGCCACTACTGTTGCCGATATTCAAGAGGCAGCTCGCACCAGGCGACGGACACCGTGCGCCAGCACGATTTACGACGAGCGGCCACAAACAAACCAGCTAGGCTTTTCGCCAAAGCCCTCAGCAAAGGCATTTGCACATGCGCATTCTCGTCACCGGCGGTGCCGGCTTCATTGGCTCGGCGCTGATCCGCCACCTGATCGGCAACACCGAGCATGAGGTACTCAACCTCGACAAGCTGACCTACGCGGGCAATCTGGAATCGCTGCAGCCCATCGCCAGCAACAGCCGCTACGAGTTCGTCCAGGCCGACATCGCCGACCAGGCAACGGTCGCCGAGGTGCTGGAACGCTTCGGGCCCCAGGCAATCATGCACCTGGCGGCCGAGTCCCACGTGGACCGCTCCATCGATGGCCCGGCGGCCTTCATCCAGACCAATATCGTCGGCACCTATGCCCTGCTCGAAGCCACCCGCGCCTGGTGGTCCCGGCTGCCGGCGGCGCAGCGCGAAGCCTTCCGCTTCCACCATATTTCCACCGATGAGGTGTATGGCGACCTGCATGGCGTCGACGACCTGTTCACCGAAACCACGCCCTATGCGCCCAGCTCGCCCTATTCGGCCAGCAAGGCGGCGTCCGACCACCTGGTCCGCGCCTGGCAGCGCACCTATGGGCTGCCGGTACTGCTGACCAATTGCTCGAACAACTACGGGCCCTACCATTTCCCGGAAAAACTGATCCCGCTGATGATCCTCAACGCCCTGGCCGGCAAACCGCTGCCGGTGTATGGCAACGGCCAGCAGGTGCGCGACTGGCTGTACGTCGAGGACCACGCCCGGGCGCTGCTCAAGGTGGTGACCGAGGGCCAGGTCGGCGAGACCTACAACATCGGCGGGCATAACGAGCAGAAGAACATCGACGTGGTGCTCGAGCTGTGCAAGCTGCTTGAAGAGCTGGCCCCCGAACAACGCCCGGTCGGCATAGCGCATTACCAGGACCTGATCACCTACGTGCAGGACCGCCCCGGCCACGACCTGCGCTATGCCATCGACGCCAGCAAGATCGAACGCGAGCTGGGCTGGATCCCCGAAGAAACCTTCGCAAGCGGTCTGCGCAAGACCGTGCAGTGGTACCTGAACAACCTCGAATGGTGCCGCCGCGTACAGGACGGCAGCTATCAAGGTGAGCGCCTGGGCAACTCCAACATCAAGGACTTGATCGCATGACCAAAGGTATCGTTCTGGCCGGTGGCTCCGGCACCCGTCTGCACCCCATCACCCTCGGGGTCTCCAAGCAGCTGCTGCCGATCTACGACAAACCGATGATCTACTACCCGGTCTCGGTGCTGATGCTTGCCGGGATCCGCGACATCCTGCTGATTTCCACCCCCCAGGACCTGCCGCAGTACAAGAACCTGTTCGGCGACGGCCACCAGTTCGGCCTCAACATCAGCTACGCCGAACAGCCCTCGCCGGACGGGCTGGCCCAGGCCTTCCTGATCGGCGAAGCGTTCATTGGCGACGACTCGGTATGCCTGATCCTGGGCGACAACATCTTCCACGGGCAGAGTTTCACCGAACAGCTGCAACGCGCCGTGAAACATGAGTCGGGGGCCACCGTGTTCGGCTACTGGGTCAAGGACCCCGAGCGCTTCGGCGTGGTCGAGTTCGATGAGCAGGGCAATGCCCTGTCGATCGAAGAAAAACCACTGCAGCCCAAGTCCAGCTATGCCGTGACCGGCCTGTATTTTTACGACAACGATGTGGTGCGCATCGCCAAGGATGTACGCCCTTCGGCGCGCGGTGAGCTGGAAATCACCGACATCACCAACGCCTACCTCAAACGCGGCGACCTGCGCGTGGAGCGTTTCGGCCGCGGCTTTGCCTGGCTCGATACCGGCACCCATGAGAGCCTGCTGGACGCCTCGCAGTACGTGCAGACCATCGAGAACCGCCAAGGGCTGAAAGTGGCCTGCCTGGAAGAGATCGCCTTCAATCAAGGCTGGATCAGCCGCGAAGAGTTGCTGGCCAAGGCCGAAAAACTGAAAAAGACCGGATACGGTCAATACCTGGGAAAACTGGCCAAAGAATCTGCATGAACATCATTGCTACCGGCATACCCGACGTACTTATCATCGAACCCAAGGTGTTCGGTGACGATCGGGGTTTTTTCTTCGAAAGCTTCAACGCCCGGGTGTTCGCCGAACTGACCGGGTTCAAGGGCGGCTTCGTCCAGGACAACCACTCGCGCTCAGCGCACAACGTGCTGCGCGGTCTGCACTACCAAGTGCAGAACACCCAGGGCAAGCTGGTGCGGGTGGTCCACGGCGAAGTGCTGGACGTGGCGGTGGACGTGCGCCGCAGCTCCAAAACCTGTGGCCAGTGGGTGGCGGTGCGCCTGTCCGCCGAAAACCGTCGCCAGTTGTGGATCCCGCCCGGCTTTGCCCATGGCTTCGTGGTGCTGAGCGAGTCGGCCGAGTTCCTGTACAAGACCACCGATTACTACAACCCCGGTGCCGAGCACTGCATCCGCTGGGATGACCCCGACCTGAACATCGACTGGCAGTTGCAGGGTGTAGCGCCGAAGCTTTCCGACAAGGACAAGCTGGGCAAAGGCTTCAGCGAACTGAGCAAGGCAGGGAGCCTGCTGCCATGAAAGTGCTCGTCTGCGGTCGCAATGGCCAGGTAGCCCAGGCACTGCAAGGCGCGCTGGCCGGCCTGGGCGAGGTGCACCTGCTGGGCCGCGAGCAGCTCGACCTTGCCCACCCTGAGCAGTTGCGCGCGCCGCTGCGTGAGCTAAGGCCCGACCTGGTCATCAACGCCGCGGCCTACACCGCAGTGGACCAGGCCGAAAGCGAGCCGCAACTGGCCTTCGCCATCAACGCCGAAGCCCCCCGGGTGCTCGCCGAAGAGGCCGCACGCCTGGGTGCGCCGCTGATCCACTACTCCACCGACTATGTCTTCGATGGCAGCAAGGCGGCGCCCTATGCCGAGGACGATGTACCGAACCCGCTGGGCGTCTATGGCCGCAGCAAGCTGGCCGGCGAACAGGCCATAGCGGCAGTCGGCGGCGAGCACCTGATCCTGCGCACCAGCTGGGTCTACTCGCGGCACGGGCGCAACTTCCTGCTGACCATGCAGCGCTTGCTGCAGGAGCGCCCGCAATTGAAGGTGGTGAATGACCAGATCGGCGCCCCCACCTGGGCCGGCACCCTTGCCGCCAGCACCCGCGCCCTGATCGAGCGCTGGCAACAGGGCCAGGGCGGCGCATGGGGCACCTATCACCTGACCGCGCAGGGCGAAACGTCATGGTTTGGCTTTGCCCAGGCCATTGCTGAACAACTCAAGGCACAGGGCCTGCCTTGCGCCGAGGTGCTGCCGATCACGTCGAGCCAATACCCCACACCCGCGCAAAGGCCGCTCAACTCGCGCCTGGACTGCTCGCGCCTGGCGCGCGAATGGCAAGTCGTGCAGCCACACTGGCATCAAGCACTGATCGACTGCCTCAACTAGCGCATAATTGCGCCAGACTCTTCTGGCGCCCTTTACCGATGATTCCCAAACCCACGCCACCTCGCCGCCCCCGCTGGCGCAGCCTTGCCCTATTGGCGCTGTGCCTGACCCCACTGCTGTGGCCCCTGCATCACCTGGCCGAGCGCTACTACCAGGAAGAACTGGCCTCGCAGAACCGCCAGACCCTCGACCTCTACGTCGCCAACCTGCTCGGCACCCTGCACCGCTACGAGACCCTGCCGCAGATCCTCGGCGAACTGCCTGCCCTGCGCGGCGTGCTGGCCGACCCGTTCAAGCTCGAAGCGGTGACCAACGCCAACCGCCTGCTCAAGCACATCACCCAGCAGACCGGTGCCGAAGTGATGTACCTGATGGATGTCAGCGGCAACACCCTGGCCGCCTCCAACTGGGACAAGCAGGACAGCTTCGTCGGCCGCAACTTCTCGTTCCGGCCGTACTTCATCGAAGCCATGGACGGCCACCTGGGGCGCTTCTTCGGCCAGGGCACGACATCGGCCAAGCGCGGCTACTTCTTCGCCGCCGCCGTGCACGACCGTGAGCGGGTGATCGGCGTGCTGGTGGTCAAGGTCGACCTCGACCACACCGAAACCCTCTGGGGCCGCACCCCCGAGCAGCTGCTGCTGACCGACCAGAACGGCGTGGTGGTGCTCACCTCGCGCCCGGACTGGCGCTTTCGCGCCACCCGTGAACTGACCGAGGCCGAGCGCCAGGCGATCATCGCCATCCAGCCGTACCCGACCCAGGCGCCGCAGCCGTTGAGCCTGAACCACGACGCCTGGCTCACGCAGACCCGCGACATCAAGGAAACCGGCTGGCAGGTCAGCATCCTCGCGCCGCGCACCCTGGTCGACCGCTCGGTGCAGACGGTCATGGCCATCGGCGCCGGTGCGCTGCTGGTGACCATGCTGCTGGCTGGCCTGGTGATGCAGCGTCGCCGCCATTACATCGACCGCATCGACTTCGAAGCCCGCGCCCGCCATGAGCTGGAAAACCGCGTGGTGGAGCGCACCGCCGACCTCGAAGGCCTCAACACCCGGCTCAAAAGCGCCGTGCTGGAGCGCGAGAACGCCCAGCAGGAGCTGGTGCGCGCCCAGGACGAGCTGGTCCAGGCCGGCAAGCTGTCGGTGCTCGGCACCATGTCGGCGAGCATCAGCCACGAACTCAACCAGCCGCTGGCGGCGATCCGCAGCTACGCCGAAAACGCCGAGATCCTGCTCGACCACCAGCGTTCCGAAGACGTGCGCGGCAACCTCAAGCTGATCGGCGAACTGACCGGGCGCATGGCCTCGATCATCGCCCACTTGCGCGCCTTTGCCCGCCGCGACCGTCACGCCCCGGAAAGCGTGGCCCTGCAGCCGGCGCTGGACGACGCCCTGGCACTGCTGGCCAAGCGCCGCCGGGCCATGGCCGTGGAGCTGGTGCGTGACCTGCCGGAAGCCACCCTGTGGGTGCAGGCCGGCGAAACCCGCCTGCGCCAGGTGCTGGGCAACCTGCTGGCCAATGCCCTGGACGCGCTCACCGAAAAGGCCAACCCCCGCAAGCTGTGGCTAAGTGCCGAGCGCCAGGACGATTGCGTCTACCTGTACATTCGCGACAACGGCCCAGGCTTCAGCCGCCAGGCCCTGGAGCACGCCAAGGAGCCGTTCTTCACCACCAAGACCCGCACCCAGGGCCTGGGGCTGGGGCTGGCCATCTGCGAGAGCCTGATGCGCGCCCTGGGCGGTGAACTGCTGCTGGCCAACCACCCGGAAGGCGGCGCCCTGCTGACCCTACAACTGCGCGTGGCCAAGCCCGGCGCCAACCTGCAATCTTCGGAGGACACCTCGGCATGACCACCGAGACACTGATCGACAGCCACGCCCAGGTGATCCTGGTCGATGACGACCCGCACCTGCGCCAGGCGCTGAGCCAGACCCTCGACCTTGCCGGGCTCAAGGTGGTGGCGCTGGCCGATGCCCAGGGCCTGGCCGCGCGCATCGAGGCCGACTGGCCGGGCGTGGTGGTCAGCGACATCCGCATGCCCGGCATCGATGGCCTGCAACTGCTGGAGCAACTGCACGCCCGTGACAGCGAGCTGCCGGTGCTGCTGATCACCGGCCACGGCGATGTGCCGCTGGCGGTGCAGGCGATGCGTGCCGGGGCCTATGACTTCCTTGAAAAACCCTTTGCCACTGACGCCCTGCTCGACAGCGTGCGCCGTGCCCTGGCCCTGCGCCGGCTGGTGCTGGACAACCGCAGCCTGCGCCTGGCCCTGAGCGACCGCCAGCAACTGGCCACGCGCCTGGTCGGCCTGTCGCCGGCCATGCTGCGCCTGCGCGAGCAGATCGGCGCCCTCGCCGGCACCCGCGCCGACGTGCTCATCCTCGGTGAGACCGGCGCCGGCAAGGAGGTGGTGGCGCGTGCCCTGCACGACCTGTCGAGCCGCCGCGACGGCCCGTTCGTGGCGATCAACGCCGGCGCCCTGGCCGAATCGGTGGTCGAGAGCGAGCTGTTCGGCCACGAGCCAGGGGCGTTCACCGGCGCGCAGAAGCGCCGCATCGGCAAGTTCGAATTCGCCAACGGCGGCACGCTGTTCCTCGACGAGATCGAGAGCATGAGCCTGGATGTGCAGGTCAAGCTGCTGCGCCTGTTGCAGGAGCGGGTGGTCGAGCGCCTGGGCGGCAACCAGCTGATCCCGCTGGACATCCGCATCATCGCCGCGACCAAGGAAGACCTGCGCCAAGCCGCCGACCAGGGCCGCTTCCGTGCCGACCTGTATTACCGCCTGAACGTCGCGCCGCTGCGCATCCCGGCACTGCGCGAGCGTGGCGACGACATCCTGGTGCTGTTCCAGCATTTCGCCGATGCCGCCAGCGAGCGCCACGGCCTGGCGCCCCACAGCCTGCAACCCGCCCAGCGCGCCATGCTGCTGCGCCACGAATGGCCGGGTAACGTGCGCGAGCTGCAGAACGCCGCCGAACGCTTCGCCCTGGGCCTTGAACTGGCCCTCGACGGGCAGCCGCCAGCCACTCATAACGACGTTCACCTGCCAGTGCCGAGCGGCAATCTGAGCGAGCAGGTCGAACAGTTCGAACGCTCGCTGATCGCCGCCGAACTGGCCCAGCCACACAACTCCATGCGCAGCCTTGCCGAAGCCCTCGGCATCCCGCGCAAGACCCTGCACGACAAGCTGCGCAAGCATGGCATGAGCTTCGACGGCGCCAGCGGCGGGCACGACGACCATGAGGACAACCGTCAATGAGCACCGACAGCCAGTACCTGCAAGCCGTACTGCACAGCGACATTCCCCTGACCCGCGAGATGGGCATGGCAGTCATCGACTGGCAGGACCACTGCCTGCGCCTGCAGCTGCCGCTGGCCCCCAACGTCAACCACAAGAGCACCATGTTCGGCGGCAGCCTGTATTGCGGCGCGGTGTTGGTGGGTTGGGGCTGGCTGCACCTGCGCTTGCGTGAGCTGGGCATCGATGACGGGCACATCGTCATCCAGGAAGGGCAGATCAGTTATCCACTGCCGGTGACCGGTACCGCCGTGGCGCGTTGCCCGGCGCCGGACGAGAAAGCCTGGGAGCGTTTTGTGACGATGTACCAGCGCCGCGGGCGGGCGCGGTTGACGCTGGAGACGGTGGTGAGCAATGAGGGCAGTGACGAGCCTGCGGTGAGGTTCAGCGGCCAGTACGTGCTGCACCGCTGAAAGCGGGGGGCGCTTCGCGCCCCTTTCGCCGGCAAGCCGGCTCCCACAAAGGCAACAATGACTCCTGTGGGAGCCGGCTTGCCGGCGATGGGCTGCTTAGCAGCCCCGACAGATCAAGCTTTGATCGTACCCGCGAGCTCGACGAACGCCTGCCGCCAATCGGCAGCCTTGGGCAACGCCAGGAAAAACGGGTTGAGTAACGATTCCCGTGGCGGGTAACGAAACGCCTGACCATCCAGCCCGATCACCTCGCCACCGGCCCCCTCCAGCACGCCCTGCGCGGCAGCGGTGTCCCACTGCGAAGTCGGTGCCAGCCGCGGATAGCAGTCGGCAGCGCCTTCGGCGAGCAGGCAGAACTTCAACGAGCTGCCGATATTGGCCAGCTCCAGCTCACCCACGGCGCTGGTCAGGCCAGCCAGCAGCGCTTCCTGCTCGGGGCTCGAATGCCGACGGCTGGCGACCACGGTGAAGCGGCCATCCTGTGGCGGCGCATTGCGCACCTGGATCGCCTGCGCCTCGGCATCGCGCTCGGCACGCCAGGCCCCCAGCTCGCGACCGCCGAAGTAACAACGGCCATTGGTCGGCATCGCCACCACACCAAACACCACCTCGCCCTGCTCGATCAGCGCAATGTTGACGGTGAACTCTTCACTGCCAGCGATGAATTCCTTGGTACCGTCCAGCGGGTCGACCAACCACCAGCGCTGCCAGGCGGCGCGGGTTTGCAGCGGGATATCACAGTCTTCCTCGGACAAGACCGGGATCTGCGGCGCCAGCGCTTGCAGGCCATCGGCAATGATCCGGTGCGCAGCCAGGTCGGCAGCGGTCACCGGCGAGTCGTCGGCCTTGGTGGTGACTGCCACGCCTGCGCGCCAGAACGGCAGGATGGCCTCGCCGGCCAACTGGGCGAGCTTCACCACCTGCTGCATCAGTTGAACATCGTTCATGCGCTCAGCACCCCACGCTGGATCAGCAGGTCACGCGCCAGGTACAACGCCGCCAGGGCCCGGCCTTCGCTGAACTGCGGGTGCATGGCCAGCGCCGACAGCTCGCGCAGGTTGACCTTGTCGACCCGCATCGGCTCCGGCTCATCACCCTCCAGCCGCTCTTCGTACAGGTCGGTGGCCAGCACCACCTGGATCTTCTGGCTCATGTAACCGGGCGACAACGACAGCTCGGTCAGGTGCTCCAGCTGGCGCGCGCCGAAACCGGCCTCTTCCTTGAGCTCGCGGTCAGCGGCGGCCAGCACGTCCTCACCCGGCTCGATCAGGCCTTTGGGCAGGGACAGTTCGTATTCATCGGTGCCGCCGCAATACTCCTCGACCAGCACTGCGTGCTCGGCATCGAGCATGGCCACGATCATCACCGCGCCATAACCATTGCCCCGGCCGACCAGTCGCTCATAGGTGCGTTCGGTGCCGTTGGAAAAGCGCAACTGCACGGCTTCGACGCGGAACAGGCGGCTGCTGGCGACGATATCGCGGCTGAGGACGGTGGGTTTCTGGCGCATGGGGCGGCTCCTTGGCGTGAACGGGTTACTATACCGTGGCTTGCCACCTGATCGAGAGTTTCCCATGCCCGTTCTTCCCTGGTCCGCCATCGATACTGTCCTGCTGGACATGGACGGCACTCTGCTCGACTTGCACTACGACAACCGCTTCTGGCTGCAGCACCTGCCCCAGCGCTACGCCGAGCTGCACGGGGTAAGCCGGGCGATGGCCGAAATGGAGCTGCAGCCGCTGTTCGAACAGCATGCCGGGACGCTGAACTGGTACTGCCTGGACTTCTGGAGCCGCGAGCTGCGCCTGCCGATCCGCGAGCTGAAGCAGGAGATCGCCGACCTGATCGCCTTGAAGCCGGATGCCGACACCTTCCTCGCCGCCATCCGCAAGGCCGGCAAGCGGGTGGTGATGATCACCAATGCGCACCGCGATTCACTGTCGCTGAAACTGGAGCGGGTGGAGCTGGCGCCGTATTTCGAGCGGTTGATCAGCTCGCACGACTACGGCTACCCGAAAGAGAGCCCGCAGTTCTGGGACGCGTTGCAGGCAGACATCGGTTTTGAACCGGCGCGCAGCCTGTTCATCGATGACACCCTGACGATTCTGCGCAGTGCTCGGCGATTTGGGGTAGGGCACCTGCTGGCAGTGCGCCAGCCGGATAGTCGGGCCGAGCCGCGAGATACCCAGGAGTTCGCGGCGGTCGAGGATTACCGGGAGTTACTTGTTGGCCTGTGATGGCCTCTTCGCGGGTAAATCG
>NZ_JBOBDM010000058.1:0-39617 GCF_050586605.1 Pseudomonas sp. ES1
TCAGGCCCGAGGGCGTGTAGGTGTATTCGGTCCTGTTACCCAGCGGGTCAGTGGCTTCGATCAGGTTGCCCTTGAGGTCGTAGTCACGCAGCCACAGGCCACCTTCGGCATCGCGGATCTTGATCGGATGGCGACGGCCGTCATAGGCGATATGGACCTTGCTGTGGTCGGCACGGATATGACGGATGACGCTGCCTTGATCGTCGTAGTCGTAGCGTTCTTCGCTGCCGTCCGGATGAACATGACGCACGAGCTTCTTGCGCTCGTCGCGGAACAACCATTCAGAGCGTTCGTCGGGGTAGCGGATGCGATAAAGATGCCCCTGGATATCGTAGTAGTACCAGGTCTCCTGGCCGTGGGCGTCGGTGACGTAGGTAAGGCGAATGTTCTCGTCCCAAACGAGCTTCGTGTCGAAGCTGCCATCGTCAGCCCATTCACGGATGGCCTTGGCATCGAAGGCACTGCCATCCCATTGCAGGTTCATGCCGCGACCGGTGCGGTCGGTGTACCGAGTCACCAGGTGATGCTGGTACTGGTAGTGCCAGGCCGCGCCGTTCTCGTCCTGGGCGGCAGCCAGATCGCCTTGGTCATCGTAGTGGTAGGCGCACAACTGACGCAGCGGCTGGCCGTCACGCATTTCCCACAGGCCGGTGATATGGCCGTGGTCGTCGATCAGTGTGCCGAGGTGGCGCAGCACATTCTTCACGTCGCCCTGGAAGGTGATGATGTCGGACAGCACCGGCCGGCCTTGGTGGCGATGCTCGTAATGCAGCATGCAGCCGGCGTCGTTCCCCAGCAGGATCTTGCGCAGGTAATAGCGATCGCCCACGCGCAGGTAATACTCCTTGCGCACGAAACCACGGCAGATCACCAGCTCCTCTTCGCTGCTGCGCACCAGCAGCAGGTCTTCGATGGCGTTGAACAGCGCCTTGCCGACCTTGGGCAGGTCGAAGGCATGGCTGCGACCGTCGTGGTCGTGGAACACAAGGCCCTTGCCCACCACGTCGATACGGGTAGTGAATTCGGTGACCCAGCGCGCCCCGAGGCTGCCCTGGTCATATTCGGCCAGGCGCGAGTGATAGGTCCGCTGCCATTCGATGGGGAACGGCCCAGGCAAACTGAAATCGGTATGCAGGATGAACTCGGAACCCAGCGAGAAACTGATGCTATGGCCGGTACGGGCCTTCGGCTCGGGTGGGCAAGGGGGACGTTTGGGGCTCGGCGTCTGCTCAGCCGGTGCCTGCTTGCCACTGACCGCCAACTGCCCCTTGCTTTGCTCGCGCTCCACCTGGGTCACGGTATCCGGCTTGACCACCCCCGGCTGGCCGTTCCTGTTGCGCTTGCGAAAGCCCTTTACCGCGCCGTCCAACACGTTGAGCATCCAGCCGATGCTCATTTGCGTGCCAGGGTCGGCCAGCTTGTTCAACTGCCGGGTCATCTCCGGGCCCAGGGCGCGCAACTGGCCGGTGTTGGCCAGCACCTTGGTCTTGATTTCGTCCGGCAGCAGCTTGCTCGTCGCGCTGTTGGCCAGGCCCTTGCCGGCCGCCTTGTAGGCGCTGTGCACCGCACCGAAGAAGTTGCCGATCGCCGTCTTGGGGTCGTAGAGCAACTGATCGCTCGCCGCCGCCATCTGCTTGCTCACCGCCGCTTTGTCGCCCCTGGCATCCAGCTGGCCGAGCACCACCTTCTCCAGGCCATCGGCGATCTCGCCGGTCACCTTGGTGCCGAGCGCACCGGCGTCGGCGAGGATCTCGGCAATCTTCGGCTGGGCCTGTTGGACGAAGTCATCGATGGTGCCGGCAATCGTCGCATTCAGGTGCCCGCTCAACACCGTGATCAGCGAATCGCCCAGCAGCATCTTGGCGCTGTTGCGCAGCTCCTGGCGCACCAGGAACAGCGTTGGCCGCAGGCTCATGCGCGCGGCGGCCATGGTCGGCGGCGTCGGCAGCACGCCGATCAGGTTGATGCCCAGGCTCACCCAGTCGAGCAGTTGGCGGTTCTTGCTCTTGACCAGGGTCACCACGTCGCCCAGGGCGTCGACCAGGGCCATGATGTTGCCCACCACCGGCAGGGCGCCGGCCACGGTCTTGATCCGTTCGAGGGTGACGTAGCCAGCGCTGACCGATTGCAACCAGGCGTCGAAAGCGGCGGCGCCACGGCCAACGTCCTTGACATCGATGGTGTTGAGCGGGGCGACGGCGACCTGCGGTTCGCGCTGCTTGGCGTCGCTCATGCCAGCGCCTCGCGGCTCGGCAGGCCCTTGGCCGGTTTAGAGGTCGAAAACAGCGAGGGCCATTGCCCTCCCCGCTTTGTAAAGATAGCGGCCATCGTGGCGCGTGTTGCCATGTGCAGCTCTCCATGCGTGAACACTGTGCCCCGGTGATCCCACCCAGGCCAAAACAGGGAGGGAAAAGATACCGGGGAGGCTCACAGAGAGAGCGTCAGGAACTTCCTGATAGAGTGAAGGACGCTTCCTGCATGACAGCTGAATCGCTCATGTCGGCGGCAGCAGTAGATAGATCTCCGCTATTACTCCGCCCTATCCCCCGTTTAACCTTCAGTTAATACCCCCCGGCCAGCATGGCCCCACTCCAAGCTCTGCCAAGGCCTCGACATGCGTGTGCTCCTGCTCTTCCTGACCTTCCTGCTCGCCGGCCCGCTCCAGGCCAACCCGTTTGCCGCCAAACCGGACTTCCTGCCGGTGAACCAGGCCTTCGTGCTGACCCACGACCGCCTCGCCGACGGCCAAGTGCGCCTGCACTTCCAGATCCAGGACGGCTATTACCTCTACCAGAAGCGCCTGAAGTTCGACGGCCTGCCGCCTGAGCAGCACCCGCAACTGCCCCAGGCCGAAAACCATCACGACGAGTTCTTCGGCGACAGCGCGGTGTACCGCACCGAGTTGGAGCTGCTGTTGCCGGCCAACGCCAGTGGCGAGCTGCGCCTGGGCTGGCAGGGCTGCGCCGACGCCGGGCTGTGCTACCCGCCGCAAACCACGCCGATCGCCCTGGGTGGCACGCAGGCGCCGACGCCGGGCGCTGAGCAGGCCAGCGACCAGGCCCTGGCCGGCACGCTGCAGCAGAGCACCCTGGCCTGGAGCCTGCTGGCATTCTTCGGCCTGGGCCTGCTGTTGGCCTTCACTCCCTGTTCGCTACCGATGCTGCCGATCCTCGCCGGGCTGGTCATGGGCAATGGCGCCAGTGCCCGCCGTGGCTGGGTGCTGGCCGGCGTGTATGTGCTGAGCATGGCGCTGGTGTATGCCGCGCTGGGGGTGGTCGCCGCGCTGCTGGGCGCCAGCCTGCAGGCCTGGTTGCAGCAGCCGTGGCTGCTGGGCAGCCTGGCGGCGCTGTTCGTGCTGCTGGCCCTGCCGATGTTCGGGGCCTTCGAGTTGCAGCTGCCAGTGGCGCTGCGTGATCGCCTGGACCGTGCCGGGCAAGGCACCCGCGGCGGCAACCTGTATGGCGCGGCACTGCTCGGCGCGTTGTCGGGCTTGCTGATGGGCCCGTGCATGACCGCGCCGCTGGCGGGCGCGCTGCTGTATATCGCGCAAAGCGGCGATGTGCTGCAAGGGGCGCTGGTGCTGTTCAGCCTCGGGCTGGGCATGGGCGTGCCGCTGATGTTGCTGGTGACCCTGGGCAACCGCTACCTGCCGCGCCCAGGCGCCTGGATGAATCTGGTCAAGGGCCTGTTCGGCTTCGTGTTCCTGGCCATGGCCCTGTACACCGTGCGCACCCTGCTGGCCGAGCCCTTGCTCCTGGCCCTGGCCGGCGCCTGGCTGATCGCCCTGGGTTGGGCCGCCTGGCCGGCCCTGCATCGTTTACCTGCCCTGCGCGCGGTGCCGCTGCTGGGGGCCCTGTGGGGCGGCCTGCTGCTGGTCGGTGCGGCGGCGGGTGGCAGCAACCTGTGGCAGCCGTTGCAGCCCTTCGCGGGCAGTGCCCAAAGTGCCGCCCAGGCCACCGCGCATGACGCCTTCGTCACGGTCAGCAACCCTGTCGACCTGCAGCGCGAGCTCGACGCTGCCAAGGCCCGTGGCCAGTGGGTGCTGGTGGACTACTATGCCGACTGGTGCGTGTCGTGCAAGGTCATGGAAAAACAGGTGTTTGGCCGTGCCGATGTGCAGGCCAGCCTCGACGGCGTGCACTTGCTGCGCCTGGATGTCACCGCCGACTCGCCGGCCAGCCGCGAGCTGCTGCAGCGCTACCAGGTGCCAGGCCCGCCCAGCCTGATCTGGGTCGGCCCGGAAGGCGACGAACGCCGCGCCCGGCGCATCACCGGCGAAATCGACGCCGCCGGTTTCCTGCAACACTGGGCCCAGACCAGGAGCCAAGGCTGATGCTGACCGTCACCCTCGGGCCATTGACCATGGCCCTGAACCACCTGCTGTTGCTCGCGGCGCTGGGCATCGCCTGCCTGGTCGGCTGGCGCGTGGCCAAGCGCGGTGGCGAGAACCCCGAGTCGGCGTTGTTCAATGTGTTTCTGCTGGGCTTGCTGTGTGCCCGTTTGGGCTTCGTCCTGGCCTACTGGCCGATGTACCGCGACGAGCCACTGCAAGTCATCGATATCCGCGACGGTGGTTTCCTGCTCTGGGGCGGCCTGTTCGGCATCGTGCTGGGCACGCTCTGGCAGGGCTGGCGTCGCCCCGGCCTGCGCCGGCCACTGGGCTGGGCGCTGGCCAGCGGCGCGCTGTTCTGGGTGCTCGGCAGCCTGGGCAGCCACCTGTACAGCAAGGGCACGGAGCTTCCGCAGTTGACCCTGCGCGACAACCGCGGCCAGGCCGTGGCGCTGCACGACTACCGCGGGCGCCCGCTGGTGATCAATATCTGGGCCACCTGGTGCCCGCCTTGCCGCCGCGAAATGCCGGTGTTGCAGCAAGCCCAGCACGACTACCCCCACGTGACCTTCCTGTTCGTCAACCAGGGCGAAACCCCGGAGAACGTCAGCACCTTCATGGCCACCACCGGCCTGATGCTGTCCCATGTGCTGTTCGACGGCACCGGCGAGCTGGCGCGCAAGGTCGGCTCCATGGCGCTGCCCACCACCCTGTTCTACAACGCCGAAGGGCGGCTGGTCGGCAGCCACCTGGGCGAGCTGTCGCGGGCCAGCCTGCGCCACGCCCTGGAACCCTTCGACCGCGCCGACGCGCCCGCCCCACAAGGAAACTGACATGCGATTGAATGCCCTGCTGCCCCTCACCCTCGCCCTGCTGGCCGCCCCCGCGCTGCAGGCCGAAGAACTGCCCAAGGCGATCCAGCAACTGCAAGCCAAGGGCGCGGTGATCAAAGGCAGCTTCGATGCCCCCAACGGCCTGCGCGGCTACGCCGCCGAGTACCAGAACAACGGCATCGCCCTGTACCTCACCCCCGACGGCAAGCACGTGCTGGTGGGCAGCCTGTTCGACGAGCAAGGCAAGGACCTCAGCGCCGAGCCCCTGGAGAAACTGGTGTACGCCCCGATGAGCAAGGCCATCTGGGCAAAGATGGAGAAGACCGCCTGGATCGCCGACGGCAAGGCCGATGCACCGCGCATCGTCTACCTGTTCAGCGACCCCAACTGCCCGTACTGCAACATGTTCTGGCAGCAGGCCCGGCCGTGGGTCGAGTCGGGCAAGGTGCAACTGCGCCATATCATGGTCGGCATCATCCGCGAGGACAGCCCGGGCAAGTCCGCCGCCCTGCTGGCCGCCAAGGACCCGAGCAAGGCCTTGCTGGCCCATGAGTCGGCCGGCAAGGCGAGCACGCTCAAGCCGCTGGAGAAGGTGCCGGAGGCGGTGCAGAAGAAGCTCGACGCCAACCAGGCGCTGATGGAAGAGCTGGGGCTGGCAGCCACGCCGGCGATCTTCTTCCAGGATGAGCATGGGCAGTTGCAGAGCCAGCAAGGGGCGCCGCGGCCGGAGATGCTGGGCAAGATACTCGGCAAACGTTGATTGGTTGCAGTCCTGTGCTGGCCCCTTCGCGGGTAAACCCGCTCCCACAGATACACCGCTGGATTGAAGATTGCGGTGTACCTGTGGGAGCGGGTTTACCCGCGAAGAGGCCGACGCGGATTTCCCGATTAAGTCAGAGCGCCTCCAGCTCCGCCATCAGGTCACTCAAGCGATCCACCTTGTCCTCATCCAGCGCACTGCCCTGCAGCCCCTCCACATAAGCCGCCAGTTCCTCCACCGTGCTGCACTCGAACATCGCCCGCAGCGGCACGTTGAGTGACAACGCCTTCTGCACCCGCGAAGCGATCTGCGTGGCCAGCAGCGAGTGCCCGCCCAGTTCGAAGAAGTTGTCGCGCACCCCCACCCGCTCGGCCTTGAGCACGTCGGCCCAGATGCCGGCCAGGGTCTCTTCCAGCTCGCTGCGCGGCGCCAGGTAGTCCTGGCTGTGCTGGCCGCCGATATCGATGGCCGGCAGCAGCTTGCGGTCGAGTTTACCGTTGGCGTTGTGCGGCAGGCTGTCGAACCAACCCCAGTGCAGCGGCACCATGTACTCCGGCAGCTCGGCACGCAGGCGTTGCTTGAGCTGGTCGAGCAGCGCGGCATCGGCTTCAACACCTTGATGGGCCACCAGGTAGCCGACCAGGTGCTTGCCGTTGACGCCTTCCTGCACACCCACGGCGGCATCGCGCAGCTCAGGCTGTTCGTGCAGGCGCGCCTCGATCTCGCCCAACTCGATGCGGTAGCCGCGGATCTTCACCTGGTGGTCGATACGCCCGACATACTCCAGCACCCCGTCCGGGCGACGGCGCGCCAGGTCGCCGGTGCGGTACAGGCGTTCGCCCGGGGCACCGAACGGATGCGGAATAAAGGCCTGGGCGGTACGCACCGGGTCGCCGACATAGCCGCGGCCCACCCCGGTACCGGCGACGCACAGCTCGCCCACCGCACCCAGCGGCACCAGTGCCTGATCCTCGCCCAGCAAGTACAGGCGGTTGTTGTCGGTCGGCGTGCCGATCGGCAGGTAGCTGCCCTGGGTCGATGCGAGATCGACGCGGAAGAACGCCACGTCGTCCGAGCACTCCGCCGGGCCATAGGCGTTGACCAGGCCGATGGCCGGATAACGCTGCAGCCACTGCGCGGCAAGCTCCGGCGGCATTGCCTCGCCGGTCGGCAGCATCCAGCGCAGGCCGTCCAGCGCCTGGTGATCGTTGGCCAGCATGCCCTGGATCAGCGACGGCACGCTTTCCAGCACGGTGATGCCGGTGGCCTGTACATGGGCCAGCAAGCCTTGCGGATCATGGGCGATGGCGTTCGGCACGATCTCTACCGTGGCGCCGAACAGCGGCGCGGCAAGGAACTGCCAGACCGAGATATCGAAGCTCTGCGAAGCGGTCTGGGCGATCACGTCCTGCTCATCCAGCACCAGGTACGGCACCTTGCTCAGCTGGTTGTTGAGCATGCCGCGCTGCTCGACCATCACGCCCTTGGGCAGGCCGGTGGAGCCGGAGGTGTAGATCACATAGGCAAGGTTGTCCGGCGTGCTGTGAATGCCAGGGTTGTGGCTGGCCACGTTGCTCGCCTGCACCTCTTCCCACACCAGCAGTTTCGGCCGTACCGCGCCCGCCACTTCATCGAGCAACTGGCGCGCCTGCTCGGCGCAGGCCGCGCTGCACACCAGCACCGGGGTGCGGCTCAGTTCGACGATGCGTTGCAGGCGTGCCGTTGGCAGGCCTGGGTCCAGCGGCAGGTAGCCGGCGCCGGCCTTGAAGCTGCCGACGATCATGCCCAGCAGCGCCAGGCCACGCTCGGCCAGCAGTGCCACCGGCTGGTCGATGGCCACCCCGGCCGCGACCAGGGCATGGCCCAGGCGGTTGGCCGCCAGGTTAAGCCCGGCGTAGTCGAACGATGCCTCCAGGCAACGGGCGACGGTGCGCTGCGGATGCGCGGCAACCCGCGCTTCGAACAGTTCGATGTAGCTCTGCTCCAGCGGATAGACGTGCTCGGTGCGGTTGCAATCGTCCAGCAGGAAGCTCTGTTCATCCGCGCCCAGCAGCGGCAGTTCGCCCACCTCGCCTTCGAAGCCGTCCACCAGCGCCAGCAGCAGGCGCTTGAACTCGCCCAGCAGGCGCTCGACGCTCGGGTAGTCGAAGTAGCGCTGGTCGAACGACAGGTGCAGGCCAAGGTCGTCGCCCGGGTAGCACACCGCGGTCAGCGGGAAGTTGGTATGGGTACGGCCCGAATCGGAGCTGGCGTTCAGGTGCTGGGCGTGGTCGAGCACGGCGGTTTCCACCGGGGCGTTCTCGAACACGAACAGACTGTCGAACAGCGGCTGGCCCTTGGGCAGTTCGCTGCACTCCTGGATCGCCACCAGCGGCAGGTATTCGTACTCGCGCAGCTGCATGTTGCGATCGAGCAAACCCTGCAACCACTGGCGCACGCTGCGCCGTTCACCCGGCTGCGGCAACTGCACGCGCAGGGCGATGCTGTTGATGAACAGGCCGACGGTGCGCTGCATCTGCGGCAGGCTCACCGGGCGCCCGGCCACGGTGACGCCGAACACCACGTCGCGTTCGCCGCTGCAACGGGCCAGGGTCAGGGCCCAGGCCGCCTGGGCGAAGGTGTTGACCGTCAGTTGGTGGGCTTGGGCCAGTTCGCGCAGGCGGGCACCTTCAGTGACGTCCAGGCGGGTGTAGCAGTCGCCGACTACCATGCCGTCACCGGCATGGTCATGGCGCAGCGGGCGGTCGCTGGGGATTGCCGTGGCACGTTCGAAACCGGCCAGGTTGGCCTGCCACCACTGGCGCGCCTCGCCCAGGTCCTGGCGTTGCAGCCAGCCGATGTAGTCGCGGTAGCGCGGCGGCACCGGCAACTGCGCCTGACGGCCCTCGCCGAGGGCCTGGTAGAGCTCGAAGAAGTCGTTCATCAGCAGCGAGCGGCACCAGGCATCGATGAGGATGTGGTGGTTGCTCATCATGAACCAGTAGCGCTCATCGGCCACGCGCACCAGGCGCAGGTGGAACGGCGCCTCGCGCAACAGCTCGAAACCGGCCTCGCGTTCCTGCTTGTGCAGGGCCTGCAGGCGCTGTTCCTGGACGTCGTCGTCGAGGCCGCGCCAGTCCTGGTAGTCCACCGGCGTGTTGCCGGCCTTGTGGATGATCTGCAGCATCGCCTCGCCGGCGTTCCAACTGAACGAAGCGCGCAGCGCTTCGTGGCGGGCGACCACGGCCTGCCAGGCCTGGGCGAAGCGTTCGGGGTCGAGGGCGCTGTTGATGCGGTAGCGGTCCTGCATGTAGTACAGGCCGGTGCCCGGCTCCAGCAGGGTGTGCAGCAGCAGGCCTTCCTGCATCGGTGTCAGCGGGTAGACGTCCTCGATCTGCGCGGCGGGCACCGGCAGTGCGTCGATCTGCTCCTGGGTCAGTTGCGCCAGCGGGAAGTCCGATGGGGTGAAGCTGCCGTTGCCATCGGCCAGGCAATGGCCGACCAGCGCCAGCAGTTCCTGGCGATAGGCTTCGGCCAAGGTGGCGATGGTGGCCTGGTCGTAGCGCTCGGCGCTGAAGCTCCAGCGCAGTTGCAGGGCGCCGCCGTACACCTGGCCATCCACGCTGAGCCAGTTCGGCAGCGGCGCGTCCAAGTCATGGGCCAGGCCCGCCGGCGCATCCAGTGGCTGGAACAGCGCGGCCTGGTCGAACTGCTGGTCGAACTGGCCAAGGTAGTTGAAGGTGATGCGCGCCTGGGGCAGCGCCGCCATGCGCTCACGGCCGGCGTCATCGGCCAGGTAGCGCAGCACGCCGTAGCCCTGGCCTTTGTGCGGCACCTGGCGCAGTTGCTCCTTGATGCGCTTGATCGACGCCGCGCGGGCCACCTCGCCTTCGGCCATGTCCGGGCTCAGGCTCAGCGGATAGGCGTTGGTGAACCAGCCGACGCTGCGGGTCAGGTCCATGTCTTCGAACAGCCCGTCGCGGCCATGGCCTTCCAGTTGCACCAGCACCTGCTCGTCACCGGTCCAGCGGCACAGGGTGCGCGCCAATGCGGTCAGCAACAGGTCGTTGACCTGGGTGTGGTAGGCCGCCGGCGCTTGTTGCAGCAACTGCCGGGTCTGCTCGACATCGAGTTCGATGGCCAGGCTTTGGGCATGGCGATGCAGGTTGCCGCCCTGGGGGTGATCGCACGGCAATTCATGGCGGGCGCTGCCCAGCTGGCGTTCCCACCAGCCCAGCTCGTCACGCAGTGAATCGGAGCCCGCATAGCTGGCCAGGCGTGCAGCCCAGTCGCCCATGGCGTGGGTCTTGGCGGCCAGGGTTGCACCGCGATACAGCGCTTGCAGGTCTTCGAGCAGCACACGCCAGGACACGCCATCGACCACCAGGTGATGGATCGCCAGCAGCAGGCGCTGGGCGCCCTGGCCGTCGCTGACCAGCAAGGCGCGCAGCAGCGGGCCCTGCGCCAGGTCGAGGCTGCGTTGCACGTCGCTGTACAGCGCCTGGCAGTCGTTGAAGTCGGCCACGGTGGCGGTCCACAGCAGTGGCTGGGTATGCGGCTGGGTGTACTCGCCCTGCCAGCGGCCCTGGGCCTGGCTGAAACGCAGGCGCAGGCTGTCGTGGTGGGCGACCAGAGCGGCCAGGGCCTGTTCCAGTTTCTCCGCCTGCAGCGGCTGGCGCGCTTCGAGCAGCACGGCCTGGTTCCAGTGCTGGGGTTGCGGCACTTCGCTGTCGAAGAACCAGTGCTGGATCGGCGTCAGGCCGCTGCGCCCCTGGCGCGGGCCCTGCTCGATGTCGCTCGGTGCCGCGCTGCGGGTGACCACGGCGGCCAGGGTCTGGATGGTCTGGTGCTGGAACAGGTCGCGCGGGGTGAACTGCAAGCCCAGCTGGCGGGCGCGGCTGACCACCTGGATCGACAGGATCGAATCGCCGCCCAGCTCGAAGAAGTTGTCCTGCACACCGATGCGCGAGACGTTGAGCACGTCGCGCCAGATCTGCGCCAGTTGTGTTTCCAGTTCGTTGGCCGGGGCCTGGTAGTGCTGGCGCGCCTGCTCAAGGTCCGGCGCCGGCAGCGCACGGCGGTCGAGCTTGCCGTTGCCCATCAGCGGCAGGCTGTCGAGCAGCACCAGGTGCGCCGGCACCATGTAGTCCGGCAGGTGCTGACGGGCGTCGGCCTTGACCGCTTCGCGCAGCAGGGCCTGGGCATCGCTGTCGGCCTTGGCCTGCGCGCACACCAGGTAACCCACCAGTTGCTTGCCGCCCGGCAGGTCGAGGGCCAGGACCACGGCCTCGTCGACATCCGCATGCTCCTGCAGACGGCTTTCGATTTCGCCCAGCTCGATGCGGAAGCCGCGGATCTTCACCTGTTGGTCGGCGCGGCCGACATATTCCACCAGGCCATCGGCGCGCAGGCGCACCAGGTCGCCGGTGCGGTACAGGCGCCCGCCGTCGTGGCTGAACGGGTCGGCGACGAAGCGCTCGGCGCTCAGGCCCGGGCGGTCGTGGTAACCCTGGGCCAGGCCGGCGCCGCCGACGTACAGCTCGCCGATGCCGCCTTGCGGCAGCAGCGCCAGGTCGTCGTCGAGGATGTAGGCGCTGCGGGCACCGATCACCCGGCCGATCGGCACGCTGCCAGCGTCGCTGGGCAGTTGCTCGGGGGCCAGGCAGGCCAGCGGCATGACCACGGTTTCGGTCGGGCCGTAGGCATTGAAGAACTGCTGCGGGGCGAACGCCTGGCGAATACGTTGCAGGTGTTCGCCAGTCAGTGCCTCGCCGCCGGTGATCACCAGGCGTATCGGCAGCTGCTCGCCCTGCCCGGCCAGGTACTGGGCCAACTGGCTGCCATAGCTCGGGGTGAAACCAAGGATGCTCACCTGTTGCTCACGCACCAGCTGGCAGATCTCTTCGGCACCCCATTGGCCCTGGGCGCGCAGCACCACGCGGGCACCGCACAGAAGCGGCGTCAGCAGGCGTTCGCTGGCGGCGTCGAAGTTGATCGAATAAAAGTGCAGCTCGCAGTCGTCGCTGCGCATGCCGAACTCGGCGATCACCGCCTGGCAGTGCATGGCGATCTCGCCGTGGCTGACCACCACGCCCTTGGGCTTGCCGGTGGAGCCGGAGGTGTAGATCAGGTAGGCCTGGTGCTGCGGCAGGTTGAGGTTGTCCAGCGGCGCGTCGCTGTAGGCGGACAAGCGTGCGGCGTCGTCCTCCAGGCTCCAACTGGCCACCCCTGCGGGCAACTCGCCCAGGGTTTCGAGCAAGCTGCGCTGGCCGATCAGCAGGCCCAGGCGGCTGTCTTCGATCATGTAGCGCAGGCGGTCGAGCGGGTATTCCGGGTCCAGCGGCACATAGGCGCCACCGGCCTTGAGGATGGCCAGCAGGCCGACCACCATCTCCAGCGAACGCTCCAGTGCCAGGCCCACCCGCACCTGCGGGCCGACACCGCGCTCGCGCAGGGCGCGGGCCAGGCGGTTGGCCTGCTGGTCGAGTTCGGCGTAGCTCAGGTGTTGGCCTGCGAAGGTCAGCGCCAGCGCCTCGGGGGTGCGTTCAGCCTGGGCCGCGAACAGGCCGTGGAGCGTCTGGGTCAGCTCGAAGTCCTGCTGCCCCTGCAACTGGCCCACCAGCACCTGCTGCTCGGCCTCGGCCAGCATCGGCAACTCGCACAGGCGCTGCGCCGGGTTGTCCAACAGCGCTTCCAGCAATTGCTGCCAGTGCTCGGCCATGCGCGCGATGCGCGGTTCGTCGAACAGGTCGCGGCTGTAGGTGAAGCAGCAGCCCAGGCGGCCATCGAGGTCGGTGACCTCCAGGTACAGGTCGAACTTGGTGGCACTGGCGTCGTTGACCAGGTAGTCCACCTGCATGCCCACCAGCTCACGGCTTTGCTGGAAGGCCCAGCGCTGCACGTTGCACATCACCTGGAACAGCGGGTTGTAGGCGCTCGAGCGCGGCGGCTGCAGCGCTTCGACCAACTGCTCGAACGGCAGGTCCTGGTGCGACTGGCCGTCGATGATGGTGCTACGCACCTGCTCGAGCAGCGCGCTGGCACTCATCTGCCCGTCCACCTCGCAGCGCAGCACCTGGGTGTTGAGGAAGGCGCCGATCAGCCCTTCGCTTTCCGGGCGGATGCGGTTGGCCACCGGCGCACCGATGCGCAGATCACGCTGGCCGCTGTAGCGGTGCAGCAGGGCGGCCAGGGTGGCGGTCATGGTCATGAACAGGGTCAGGCCGCGCTGGCCGTTGAAGGCATGCACGCGCTTGACCAGCGCAGGGTCCAGGTCGAAGCGGTACAGCTCGCCGCGGTGGCTCTGCACCGCCGGGCGCGGGCGGTCGGCCGGCAAGGCCAGCACCGGGTGCTCGTCGCCCAGGCGGTCTTGCCAGTAAGCCAACTGGCGCGCGCCCTCGCCGCTTTCCAGCCACTGGCGCTGCCAGACGCTGTAGTCGAGGTACTGCACCGGCAGCGGCGCCAACGGTGACTCGCGCTCGTCGACGAAGGCTTCGTACAGCTCGCCCAGTTCGCGGGCGAAGATGTCCATGGCCCAGCCTTCGGTGACGATGTGGTGCAGGGTCAGCACGAAGTAATGCTCGCGCTCGCCGGCCTTGACCAGGCAGGCGCGCAGCAGCGGGCCGCGCGCCAAGTCGAACGGCTGATGCGCCTGGTCGTCGGCCAGTTGCTGCAGGCGTTGTTGGCGGGCTTCGTCGGGCAAGGCGCTGAAGTCATGCCATTGCAGTTGCAGGTGGCTGTCGACGTCCACGCACTGGTAAGCCTTGCCGTCGATGCTGGGGAAGGTGGTGCGCAGGGTCTCGTGGCGCACGATCAGCGCCTGCAGGGCGCGCTCGAAGGCGTCCACATGCAGCACGCCCTTGAAACGGGCCATGCCGCCGACGTTGTAGGCCGGGCTGTCCGGCTCCATCTGCCAGAGGAACCACATGCGCTGCTGCGAGTACGAAAGCTGCACCGCCTGACGGCGGTCGACCCGGGCGATGGCGCCTTGCTGGTTGCGCTCGCCGCTGCCCTGCAGGCGGGCGATCTCGGCGCAGAACGCGCCCAGCTCGCTGGCCTCGAACAAGGCCTTGAGCGGCAGCTCCACGTCCAGTGCCTGGCGACTGCGCGAAACGATCTGGGTGGCCAGCAGCGAGTGGCCGCCAAGGGCGAAGAAGTCGTCGTGCAGGCCGACCTGGGGCAGGTTCAGCACCTCGCGCCAGATCGCCGCCACCTGCTGTTGCAGTTCGGTTTGTGGCTCGACGTGATCACGCTGCTGCCACACCGGCGCCGGCAGTGCCTTGCGATCCACCTTGCCGCTTGGGCCGAGGGGCATCTGCGCCAGGTGGATCAGTTGCGCCGGCACCATGTAGGCCGGCAGGCGCTCGGCCAGGGCCCCGAGCACGGCGTCGGTCTGTTCGATGCCGCTGTAGTAGCCGACCAGCTGGGCGCCGACGGCGTCCTTGTGGATCAGCACCAGTGCCTGCTGCACACCCGGTTGCGCCAGCAATACCGCCTGCACTTCCTCAGGTTCGACGCGGAAGCCGCGCACCTTGACCTGCTGATCCAGGCGCCCGAGGTACTCCAGGGATTCACTCTGCACGTGCCAGCGGGCTCGGTCGCCACTGCGGTACAGGCGCGCGCCCTCGCCGTCGGGCTGCGGCACGAAGCGCTCGGCAGTGAGGCCAGGGCGGCCAAGGTAGCCACGGGCCAGGCCGGCGCCGCCCAGGCACAACTCGCCCGGCACGCCTGGCGGGGTCAATTCGAATTCATCGTCCAGCACCCGGCACAGCACGTTGCCCAGCGGGCGGCCGATCGGCGAGCGCTGGCCGTCGCTGGCCTGGCAGTGCCAGTGGGTGACGTTGATAGCGGTTTCGGTCGGGCCGTAGCGGTTGTGCAGCTGCACCTGGGGCAGCAATTGCAGCGCGCGGTCGCGCAGGGCCGCGCTCAGCGCCTCGCCCCCGGAGAACAGCCGGCGCAGGCTGGTGCAGCCAGCCACCAACGGCTCTTGCACGAACACCTGCAGCAGCGGCGGCACGAAGTGCAGCGTGGTCACGCCGTGCTGCTGGATCAGCTGGGCAATGCGCTGCGGGTCGCGGTGCTCGCCGGGGCCGGCCAGGACCAGCTTGCAGCCGGTGATCAGCGGCCAGAAGCACTCCCACACCGACACGTCGAAACTGATCGGCGCTTTCTGCATCAGCACGTCGTTGTCGTCCAGCGCGTAGGCCTGCTGCATCCATTGCAGGCGCTCGGCCAGGGCCCCATGGGTGTTGCCCACCCCCTTGGGCTGGCCGGTGGAGCCGGAGGTGTAGATCACGTAGGCGAGGTTGTCGCCGTGCAGGTGCAGGCCCGGGGCCTGGCTTGGCCAGCTGTCCAGGTGCAGCTGGTCGAGGGCGATGGCGCTGACGCCGTCAACCTCCGGCAGGTTTGCGAGCTGGCTACTGTGGCTGAGCAGCAGGCCGGCGTTGCAATCCTTGAGCATGTAGGCCAGGCGTTCGGCCGGGTAATCCACGTCCAGCGGCACGTAGGCGCCGCCGGCCTTGAGGATGGCCAGCAGGCCCACCAGCAACTGCGGCGAGCGCTCGAGGGCGATGGCTACGCAGGTGTCCGGGCCGACGCCCTTGTCGCGCAGGTAGTGGGCCAGGCGGTTGGCCTGCTGGTGCAGCTCGCCATAAGTGAGCTGGCCGCCGTCCCATACCAGCGCGGTGCGTTCGGGGGTCAGGCGGGCCTGTTCGTTGAGCTGCTCGACCAGCAGTTGCTGTGGCTGCGCGGCCGGGGCCTGGCCCCAATGCAGCAGTTGCGCACGGCTCGGCTCGTCGAGCAGTTGCACCTCAGCCAATGCCAGCTGCGGCTGGTCGCACACTTGTTCGAAGAACGCCAACAGGTGGTTGGCCAGGCGCTTGATGGTGGCTGCCTCGAACAACCCGGCGGCGTAGTCGAAGGCCAGGGTCAGGCGGCCCTGGTGGTCCTCCTCGCTGTGCAGCTGCAGGTCGAACTTGGCCTCGCGGCTGTGCCAGGGCAGCTCTTCGGCCAGCAGGCCGGGCAAACGGCGCAGCGCCGAAAGGTCGCGCTGCTGGTGGTTGAACATGACCTGGAACAGGCCCTGCTCGCGGGCCTGCGGCAGCGCCTCGACCAGTTGCTCGAACGGCAGGTCCTGGTGGGCCTGGGCTTGGAGGGTGGCCTGGCGCACCTGGCCGAGCAGTTGCGCGAACGGCTGGCGGCCATCGAGCTCGGCGCGCAGCACCTGGGTGTTGATGAAGAAGCCGACCATGCCCTGGGTTTCCAGGCGCGGGCGGTTGGCGTTGGGCACGCCAACGCGAATGTCGCCTTGGCCGGTATAGCGGTGCAGCAGCGCCTGCCAGCCGGCCAGCAGCACCATGAACAGGCTGGCCTGCTGGTCGCGGGCCAGGTCCTTGAGGGCTGCGGCGAGTTGGGTCGGCACCTTCAGGCTGTGACGCGCTGCGCGATTGTGTTGCTGGCTGGCGCGGGGCTGGTCGGTGCACAGGTCGAGCACCGGCAGATCATCGCCCAAGGCGTGCTGCCAGTAATCGAGCTGGCGGGCGCTTTCGCCGTCGGCCAGCCACTGGCGCTGCCAGGTACCGTAGTCGGCGTAGCCCAGTGGCAATTCGGGCAACTGTACCTGCCCTTGCGCGGCGTACAGTCGGGCGAACTCGTCGAGCAGAATGTTCAGCGACCAACCGTCGGCGACGATGTGGTGCAGGGTCACCCACAGCTGGTGCTCTTCGTCATCCAGGCGGGCCAGGGTCACCCGCAGCAGCGGGCCCTGGCGCAGGTCGAACGGGCGCTGCGCTTCGTCTTCGCGGCGCGCGGCCACCTCGGCGGGCTCCAGGCCCTCGAGGTCGCAGTGCTGGAGGCTGAACGCAAGGCTCGGCAGGATGCGCTGCACGACCTGGCCGTCGACCTCGTCGAACACCGTGCGCAGGGATTCGTGGCGGGCCACCAGGGCCTGGAAGCTGGCCTGCAGCGCGGCCTGGTCCAGCTCGCCGCGCAGGTGCAGGCCGGCGGGGATGTTGTAGGCGGCGGACGCAGGCTCCAGCTGCCACAGCAGCCACAGACGGTTCTGCGCCAGCGACTGGGGCAGGGCCTGGTTGCGGCCTTGGGTTTCGATGGCGCCAGCAGCCTTGCCCCCTTCGGCGAGGATGGCTGCCACCGCGGCGCTGTATTCGGCCAGGGTCGGTGCTTCGAACAGGGTACGCAGGCTCAGCTGGATGCCCAACTCGTCACCCAGGCGCGCGGTGACCTGGGTGGCGGCGATGGAGTTGCCGCCCAACAGCAGGAAGTGATCATCCGCCGCCACGGCTTCGACCTTGAGCAGCTCGCGCCAGATACCCGCGATGCGTGCTTGCAGGTCGCTGCCGGCAACCTCTGTGCTGCCCTTCGCGGCAACGGACGGGAAGCGTGCGTAGCAATCCAGACTGCCGTCGTGCATGCGCAGGCGGCAGGCCGAGCGCTGCAGCTTGCCGCTGGAGGTCTTGGGCAGCGCGCCGGGGTTGAGCAGCAGCACCGCCGCCGGGGCCTGGCGGCAGGCGTCGGCGATCACCCGGCGCAGGGTGTTGATCAGCGCTTCGGGGGGGTGCGCCTTCTGCACGTTGCGGCTGATCTCCACTGCCACGCCGATGCCCTCCTCGCCCTGGTCGTCGACGGCAAACACCGCCACCCGGCCTTTGCGCAGCACGTCCACTTCACGCTCCAGGGTCTTTTCCAGATCCTGTGGGTAGAGGTTCTGGCCACGGACGATGAGCATGTCTTTCAGGCGCCCGGTGACGAACACTTCGCCGTCACGCATGAAACCCAGGTCGCCGGTGCGCAGCCAGGTCTGGCCATCCATTTCGACGAAGGTGCGTGCGCTGGCTTCGGGGTTGCGCCAGTAGCCCAGGGCGATGCTCGGGCCGCCGGCCCAGATCTCGCCCACCCGGTTGTCGCCCAGCACCTGCAACTGCTGCGGTTCGACGATGCGCACGGCGTGGCCCGGCTGCGGGTAGCCGCAGCTCATCAGCACACTGCCCTGGCCCGGCTCGGCGCGGTTGGCGGCAAACGCCTCGGCGTCCAGCTCAAGCGCGCCGATGCCCTGGCCACGGCGGCTGCCGCTGACGAACAGGGTCGCCTCGGCCAGGCCGTAGCTGGCGAAGAAGCTGCTGGCCTGGAAGCCGCAGCGGGCGAATTTGTCGGCGAAGGTGTCGAGGCTGTCCTGGCGGATCGGTTCGGAGCCGGAATAGGCCACGCGCCAGCGGCTGAGGTCGAGCCCGGCCAGGGCGGCCTCGCTGACCCGTTCGCTGCACAGGCGGTAGGCAAAGTCCGGGCCGCCGCTGATGGTGCCGCCGTACTCGCTGATGGCCTGCAGCCAGCGCTGCGGCCGGGCGAGGAAATAGCCGGGCGACATCAGCACGCAGGGCACGCCGCTGAAGATCGGTTGCAGCAGGCCGCCGATCAGGCCCATGTCGTGGTACAGCGGCAGCCAGCTGACGATCACGTCGTCGGGGTTCAGGTCGATGCCGAAGCCCTGGCGGATCAGTTGTTCGTTGGCCACCAGGTTGCCGTGGCTGACCTGCACGCCTTTGGGCAGCGCAGTGGAACCGGAGGTGTACTGCAGGAAGGCGATGTCGTCATTGGCCAGCGCAGGTTCACGCCATTGTTCGGCCAGCCGTGGGTCAAGACTGTCCACGGCCAGCAGCACCGGGGCATTTTCCCCGACCAGCGCTTCCAGGCCCTGCAAGCTCTCGCACAGCGCCCCTACCGTCAGCAACAGACGCGGCTGCGCGTCATCGATGATCGACAGCAGCCGTTCCTGGTGGTGCTGGCGGGCAGACTCCGGCGGGTAGGCCGGCACCGCGATCACCCCGGCATACAGGCAGCCGAAGAACGCCGCGACGTAGTCCGGGCCGCTGGGGAACAGCAGCACGGCACGCTCACCGAAACCGGCACGGGCCTGCAACGCGGCGGCAATGGTGCGCGCGCGCTGGTCGAGGTCCCGGTAGCTGAGCACGGCCTGCTCGCCTGGCGCATCGGCCAGAAAGCGCAAGGCGATGCGCTCTGGGGTCCGCTCGGCGCGTTGCGCCAGGGCCTGGACCAACGAGTGCGGGAGTTCGAAGGCGTCCGTCATGGAGTGTTCCTGCCAGTGTCTGGTTGAGTCGTGCCGGGGCTGTACCGCGCCAAGCTGGCGGGCAGCGCTGGGCAGCCGGATGTACACAGGGGAACGGATGGACAGGGGAAGAAATTAGCCCCGCCGGGCAGCGGCTAGAGGCGCCGGGGCCTGCGACGGTTTGAAGCAGTTCACAGGGTTCGGCTTAGAACCACATGGAAGGCTAAATCATTAACTTTCGTATTTGACAATCATTATCATTATGAATAGTTTGTCGCACGTCGTAGGAAGCCTCCCCACGGGATGTGCTCCCTTTCCCTCTGAGACAAGGTGAAAATTCCATGGCGGAACAACTGTCCACAAGTAAGTGCGATTCACCGCTGCTCCAGGCGTTCGTCGACAACCGCAGCATCCTGGTCAAGATCGCCGCGCGCATCACTGGCTGCCGTTCGCGCGCCGAGGATGTGGTGCAGGACGCGTTCTTCCGACTCAGCGCCGCGCCGCAGATCACCTCTTCGTTCAAGGCCCAGCTCAGCTACCTGTTCCAGATCGTGCGCAACCTGGCCATCGACCACTACCGCAAGCAGGCCATGGAGCTGAAGTACTCCGGCAGCGAGGAGGAAGGGCTGAACGTGGTCATCCAGAACGCCTCGCCCGAAGCCACGCACATCAACCTGGCCACCCTCGAACACATTGCCGAAGCGCTCAACGAACTGCCCCAGCGCACCCGTTACGCCTTCGAGATGTACCGCTTGCATGGCGTGCCGCAGAAGGACATCGCCAAGGAACTGGGGGTGTCGCCGACGCTGGTCAACTTCATGATCCGCGATGCCCTGATCCATTGCCGCAAGAGCAGCCTCAAAAGCAGCTGAAAGCTTCGAGCTGCAAGCTGCAAGCTGCAAGAAGAAGCCGGACGTCGATCCGCTCTTCTCTGGCAGCTTGCAGCTTGAGCCGCAGGCGGCTTGTGGCTTGAGCCGCTAGGCGAGCCTGCAGCGCTCGAAGAACCTTTCCCGCCCCAGGATCATCAACGCCGCCCGCTTGTGCGGGAAATCGAACTCTTTCTCGCAGTGGAAGCACTGGTCGTGCATGTAGCCGATCATCTTGCCGTTGTCGGCGCGCGGCTCGGCCACCACCCGCTGGGTGCGTGGGTCGTCGAGGAACAGGTAGTGCACCAGCGCCGACAACCAGCTGGCGACCTTGTGCGGGCCGCGATGTGTTTCTTCGCCCACCAGCATGTGGATGCCACGGTCGTAGTCGTCGGCCGGGTAGAACGGCGCGATGCGGTCTTCCTTGGCCCAGTAGGCCTCGAAATAGGCGAACGGCTCGTCGTCGAAGCAACCGATCAGGGTCAGGGTGTGCGGGTCATGCTCAAGCTTGGTCAGGTACTCGCGGTGTTGCTCGAGCGAACCGCCCTCCTGCCAGAACTGCTCCACGCGCGGATTGTTCTGCCAGCGGTTGAAACGCTCCAGGTCCTGACTGACTTCCAAGGTGCGCAGCGAAACCCAGGCCCCCAGACGCGCATCGAAGCGCCGGTACACCTCACCCCGTGGTTTGGGTGCCCGGCGCGGGTGACGCTTGCCGTTGCTCAATTGCATCTGCTGCGGATAGACCCCGGCCAGCGACTCGCCGAGCCACGGCTGGGGCAGTTGCCAGAACAGCGTGCGTTCGCACAGGTAACGCCCCGGCGCCTGGTCGGGCAGCAACAGGCCACTGGCGACGGCCTGCGGGATCGGTTGCGGCAGGTGCCAGGCCAGGCGTTGGCAGGCCGGGTCGCGTGACAGCAGCCAGTAGCAGGCGGCCCACAGGGCCTGTTCGGGGCGCTCGGGGCAAATCTGTTGCAGGTGCGCTTCAAGAGTCTCGCCCGGTACCAGGCGCAGGCTGATGAGGGGGCGCCCTTCCAGGGTCAGGCTCAGGCGGCAATCGCCTTCGTCGGCCTGCAGGCTGCGCCAGCGTGGCGCGCAAGGGGGCGTAGCGGCATCGAACGGCATGTCAGGGCTCACAGGAAATGAAAGAAAGGCTCACTCCTGAAAACGTCTTCATGCCCTGGCAATTTAGTCGCGGGGGGCTTCGACCGTGATCTTGTAGGGCTGGAAGATACGCAACAGCTCGCCGTTTTCGCGCAGTCGGCGCAGCAGCCCGGTAAAGTTTTCCGGGCTGATCGGCGCATCCGGGCGCAGCAGTGCGTAGTGGTGGTAGACCTGGTCGACCCGCTGCGAGGCCAGCAGTTGGCTGACACTGGACGGGTTGCGCTTGAGGAAGTCGCTCAGGTACGAGCGAGTGACCAGGGCGATGTCGGCCCGCCCGCGCTCGACCATGGACAGGTTGCTGTCGTGGGAGTAGGTCAGGGTCGCCTGATAGCGTTGCCTGAGCAGGACCGGGTCGGGCTCGAAGTCGGCGAAGGCATAGTGGTAGCCGTTGAACAACGCCAGGCGCTTGCCGTGCAGATCATCGAAATACTGCTGGTCACGCCCTGGCTGCTGGCGCGTGACGAAGATCTCGGCATCTTCCAGCCCCATGTCCACGGTGCTGTGCGCGATCCCCTGCCACCCCCACTGCGGGTTTTCGAAAATCGCCATGTCGGTGCGGCCTTGCTGGAAATCGCCAAAGCGCCGGGGAATCGAGGTGGGCACGAGCACGAAGCGGTAGTCGTTCTGCAGCTCGTTCAACGCCTCCACCAGTTGTGGCAGCAGGCCGGTGTCAGCGCCCTGCTCGGGGCGCACGGTGTAAGGCGGGAAATGCGCCGCGCCGATCTTCACCTCGACTGCCTCGCCCGCCCACGCTGCTGCCGTCAGCGACAGTGCGGCGAACAACAGCACAGAGCAGGAGAGCTTGAGGCTGGGCAGAGGGATCAAGTCGAGACACTCGTCACGGGTAGTGGCCTGAATGCGCCTAAGCTAGGCGTTTTCCCAGGCGGGCACAACCGCCGGATATGCCAAAGTGCCAGGGGATGTCGCGCGCCCGGACATTGGCTACCCTCTAGGGGCCCGCGCGTGAGGACGCGGGCTACCGCGTATTGATAGGGAGCCTGGCATGGGCCACTGGTTGGTGATCGACCTGGAAGCCACCACCGACGACGGCGGCTGGCCGGTCACGGAGATGGAAATCATAGAAATCGGCGCGAGCCTGGTCACCCGTGAGGGGCGCGAGGTGGACCATTTCCAGCGTTTCGTACGGCCCCGGCGGCGGCCGCAGCTGACGCCGTTCTGCCGCGAGCTGACCCATATAAGCCAGGCCGATGTCGACGGCGCCGAGCCCTTCAGTGCGGTGTGGGGCGCGTTCGAGCGCTGGCTGGGCGATCACCAGGCGCAGTTGCAGGCCTGGGTCAGCTGGGGCGACTACGACCGCAAGCAATTGCTGCAGGAGTGGCAGCTGAATCACCAGCGCAGCCTGCTCGAGCAACTGCCGCACATCAACCTCAAGCAGCGCTTCGCCAAGGCCCGCCACCTGCAGCGGCCGGCGGGGCTCAACAGCGCCCTGCAACTGGCCGGGCTGCAGTTCAGCGGCCAGCAGCATCGCGCGCTGGAAGACGCGCGCAATACTGCCCGGCTGCTGCCGTTGAGCCTGCCGCTGGGCGGCGCCTGAAACAGATGACGCAAGGGCGGGCCTTGGGCATACTGGCCAGCCCTTTTTTCATCCCTTTTTCAGGAGTCGCCCATGTTCAAGGTCAATGAGTACTTCGATGGCACCGTCAAGTCGATCGCCTTCGAAAGCAGCGAAGGTCCGGCTACCGTTGGCGTGATGGCCCCGGGCGAATACGAGTTCGGCACCGCCAAGCGCGAAATCATGCACGTGGTTTCTGGGGCGCTGATCGTCAAGCTGCCAGGCAGCGAGAACTGGGAAACCTTCAACGCCGGCGACAAGTTCAATGTTGCCGCCGACAGCAAGTTCCAGCTGCAGGTGAAGGTCGATACCGCCTACCTGTGCGAGTACCGCGACTAAGCGTCAGCCTGCTTTGGCCCCATCGCCGGCAAGCCGGCTCCCACAGGGTCACACGATATCCTGTGGGAGCCGGCTTGCCGGCGATGAGCCTTAACCCACTCAGTTTTTCAAAAACCCCGCCACCTTCTGGGCCGCCGCCTGCAGATGCTGCGCATGGCTGAACCCCGAAGCCTTCAGCGGCTTAAGATCATGGTCCGCCGCCACCAGCCAGCTCACTTCGATCGCTGGCGATAGTTCATACCCCTGCACCGCTTCCCGATTGCCCAAGGCATCACGCTCCCCCTGGACGATCAGCGTGCGCGTGCGCAGCCCGGCCAGGTGCTCGACGCGGGGCTTGTGCGGCTTGCCCACGGCATAGAACGGATAGCCCAGGCACACCAGCGCATCGGCACCGAGTTCGTCCGCCAACAGGCTGGCCATGCGCCCGCCCATGGACTTGCCACCGACGGCCAGAGGCCCCGCGACCAAAGGTCGCACCTGGTTGTACACATCGCGCCAGCAATCGAGCAGAACCTTCTGCGGATTGGGCGGGCGCCGGCCACCGTCGACACGCCGCTGGGCCATGTACGGAAACTCGAAGCGCACCACCCCTACCCCAAGCCCTGCCAGCCTTTGCGCCATGTCGTCCATGAACCCGCTGTCCATCGGCGCACCCGCGCCATGGGCCAGGATCAGCCAGCTGTTTTGCCCGCTTTCGCCGGTGATTCGCGGAGGATCGCAGCGCAAGCCTGGGGCATTTGCAATCTGCGCCCATTGATCCCCGTCAATACCGGCACTTTGCCCATTAATCATGCTTGCCTCGCTGTCTAGCCTGCCTATAACCGTGGATGGGAACCCATACATGAACACAACCAGCAGTACCGCCTACAACTATCAGGTGGTCCGCCAATTCGCCATCATGACGGTGGTGTGGGGCATCGTCGGGATGGGGCTCGGCGTCTTCATTGCCGCCCAGCTCGCCTGGCCCGCCCTCAACCTTGACCTGCCGTGGACCAGCTTCGGCCGCCTGCGACCCTTGCACACCAACGCGGTGATCTTCGCCTTCGGCGGCTGTGCCCTGTTCGCCACCTCGTATTATTCGGTGCAACGCACCTGCCAGACCACCCTGTTCGCACCGCGCCTGGCCGCGTTCACGTTCTGGGGCTGGCAATTGGTGATCCTGCTGGCGGCGATCAGCCTGCCGCTGGGCTACACCAGCTCGAAAGAGTACGCCGAACTGGAATGGCCGATCGACATCCTGATCACCATCGTCTGGGTCGCCTACGCCGTGGTGTTCTTCGGCACGCTGATGAAGCGCAACACCAAGCACATCTACGTGGGCAACTGGTTCTTCGGCGCGTTCATCCTCACCGTGGCGCTGCTGCACATCGTCAACAACCTGGAGCTGCCGGTCAGCCTGACCAAGTCGTACTCGGTGTACGCCGGGGCCACCGACGCCATGGTGCAATGGTGGTACGGCCACAACGCCGTAGGCTTCTTCCTCACCGCCGGCTTCCTCGGGATGATGTACTACTACGTGCCCAAGCAGGCCGAGCGCCCGGTGTATTCGTATCGCCTGTCGATCGTGCACTTCTGGGCGCTGATCACCCTGTACATCTGGGCCGGCCCGCACCACCTGCACTACACCGCGCTGCCGGACTGGGCGCAGTCGCTGGGCATGATCATGTCGCTGATCCTGCTGGCACCGAGCTGGGGCGGGATGATCAACGGCATGATGACCCTGTCGGGGGCCTGGCATAAGCTGCGCAGCGACCCGATCCTGCGCTTTTTGGTGGTATCGCTGGCGTTCTACGGCATGTCCACCTTCGAAGGCCCGATGATGGCCATCAAGACGGTCAACGCCCTCTCCCACTACACCGACTGGACCATTGGCCATGTGCACGCCGGCGCCCTCGGCTGGGTGGCGATGATTTCCATCGGCGCGCTGTACCACACCATCCCCAAAGTGTTCGGCAAGGAGCGCATGTACAGCCTCGGGCTGATCAACGCGCACTTCTGGCTGGCGACCATCGGCACCGTGCTGTACATCGCCTCGATGTGGGTCAACGGCATCGCCCAGGGCCTGATGTGGCGCGCGGTCAACAGCGACGGCACGCTCACCTACTCGTTCGTGGAAACCCTGGTGGCCAGCCACCCAGGCTTCGTCGTGCGCTTCGTCGGCGGCGCGATCTTCCTCAGCGGCATGTTCCTGATGGCCTGGAACACCTGGCGCACGGTGCGTTCGCCAAGCGTTGTGGAAGCCCCTGCCAACGCCCAGCTGGCTTGAGGAGTAGAGCCTGATGAAACATGAAGTCGTTGAGAAAAACATAGGCCTGATGGCGCTGCTGATGGTGTTCGCCGTCAGCATCGGCGGCCTGACCCAGATCGTCCCGCTGTTCTTCCAGGACGTCACCAACAAGCCGGTGGAGGGCATGAAGCCTTACACCGCCTTGCAGCTCGAAGGCCGCGACATCTACATCCGCGAAGGCTGCGTGGGTTGCCACTCGCAGATGATCCGCCCGTTCCGCGCCGAAACCGAGCGCTACGGCCACTACTCGGTGGCCGGCGAAAGCGTGTGGGACCACCCGTTCCTGTGGGGCTCCAAGCGTACCGGCCCGGACCTCGCCCGCGTGGGTGGCCGCTACTCCGATGACTGGCACCGCGCGCACCTGTACAACCCGCGCAACGTGGTACCGGAGTCGAAGATGCCGTCCTACCCGTGGCTGGTGGCGACCCAGGTCGACAACAGCCACACCGACGTCAAGCTGCGCACCCTGCGCACCCTCGGCGTGCCGTACACCGACGACGACATCGCCGGGGCCCGCGACGCAGTCAAGGGCAAGACCGAGATGGACGCGCTGGTCGCCTACCTGCAGGTGCTTGGCACCTCGATCAAGAACAAGAGGTGAGTGCGATGGAAATGGACATCGGCATGATCCGTGGCCTGGGCACCCTGGTGGTGATGATCGCCTTCATCGGCCTGTCGCTCTGGGTGTTCAACCGTCGCCGCGACCGTGATTTCGCCGAAGCGCGCCTGCTGCCCTTCGTCGACGACCGCCTGCCCCCTGCCGGGCAGGAACCCGCCATGAGGAGTAATGGGCAATGACCACCTTCTGGAGTACGTATATCAGCGTACTGACCATCGGCAGCCTAATCGGCCTGACCTGGCTGCTGCTCAGCACCCGCAAGGGCCAGAGCAGCGACACCACCGACCAGACCATGGGCCACAGCTTCGATGGCATCGAGGAGTACGACAACCCGCTGCCCAAGTGGTGGTTCTGGCTGTTCGTCGGCACCCTGGTGTTCTCGGTGGGCTACCTGATCCTGTACCCGGGCCTGGGCAACTGGAAAGGCATCCTGCCCGGCTACGAGAACGGCTGGACCGGCGTCGACGAGTGGAAAAGAGAGATGGAAAAGGCCGACGCCAAGTTCGGCCCGATCTTCGCCAAGTACGCCGCCATGCCAGTGGAAGAAGTGGCCAAGGACCCGCAAGCGCTGAAGATGGGCAGCCGGCTGTTCGCCTCCAACTGCTCGGTGTGCCACGGTTCCGACGCCAAGGGCTCCTACGGCTTCCCCAACCTGACCGACAAGGACTGGCGCTGGGGCGGCGAGCCGGAAACCATCAAGGCCTCGATCATGAACGGCCGGCACGGCGTGATGCCGGGCTGGGCCACGGTGATCGGCGAGCAGGGCGTGGCCGATGTGGCCGCTTACGTGCTGACCGGCCTGGACGGGCGCAGCCTGCCGGCGGAGGCCAAGGCCGACCCGGTCAAGGGCAAGGAGATCTTCGCCACCACCTGCGTCGCCTGCCACGGGCCGGAAGGCAAAGGTACCCCGGCGATGGGCGCACCTGACCTGACCCATCCGCAGGCGTTCATCTACGGCTCGAGCTTCGCCCAGTTGCAGCAGACCATCCGTTACGGCCGTCAGGGCCAGATGCCGGCGCAGCAGGACATCCAGGGCAATGACAAGGTGCACCTGCTGGCGGCGTATGTGTACAGCCTGTCGCAGGATCAAGTGCCAGAAACCGTAACTGCCAAGTAACACCCGAGGGCCGCATCGCGGCCCTTTTCGCGGGCAAGCCCGCTCCCACAGGGTCAGCGCCAACCTTGTGGGAACGGGCTTGCCCGCGAAGGGCTGCAAAGCAGCCCCCTCTCCTCCCCCCTTGCACCCCCTCCGAACACAACTAAGCTTGTTGCCACAGTGGCCCCGCTCGCAGCAGCCGGAGCAGACGTGGTGCACAGCCTGACACCACGCAGCGATTCCAGCCTTGCGAGCCCGCGCTTTGGGATGATGCCTTGCGTGCCCGTCCCGGCAATAAAAGCTTGACCGATCGATCAGAAAAACATGGGAAACGGTACACATTACAAAGATTTATTTGTGTACAATCGTTCGAACCCCTACGCCACGGGACGGTGGCGAACAGGGTCTGGACACGGGTCGGCACCAGTCGCCTTGCATTGTAATAACCCTGGTGGTTATCGATACTGGCGCCGATTTACCAACCAACAAGAATACCCAAACCGTGGAACCTTAGAATGAGCACTGCAATCAGTCCGACTGCTTATAACTATAAGGTCGTCCGCCAGTTCGCCATCATGACGGTGGTCTGGGGGATCCTTGGCATGGGGCTTGGCGTCTTCATCGCCTCGCAACTGGTATGGCCCCAGCTCAACCTGGACCTGCCATGGACGAGCTTCGGCCGCCTGCGCCCACTGCATACCAACCTGGTGATCTTCGCCTTCGGTGGCTGTGCCCTGTTCGGCACCAGCTACTACGTGGTGCAGCGTACCTGCCAGACCCGCCTGATCTCCGACAGCATGGCCGCCTTCACCTTCTGGGGCTGGCAGGCGGTGATCGTCGGCGCGCTGATCACGCTGCCCATGGGCTTCACCACCACCAAGGAATACGCCGAGCTCGAGTGGCCGCTGGCGATCCTGCTGGCCATCGTCTGGGTGACCTACGGGCTGGTGTTCTTCGGCACCATCGTCAAGCGCAAGACCAAGCACATCTATGTCGGCAACTGGTTCTACGGTGCCTTCATCGTGGTCACCGCGATGCTGCACATCGTCAACCACATGTCGCTGCCGGTGAGCCTGTTCAAGTCGTATTCGGCCTACGCCGGCGCCACCGACGCGATGATCCAGTGGTGGTACGGCCACAACGCCGTGGGCTTCTTCCTCACCACCGGCTTCCTCGGGATGATGTACTACTTCGTGCCCAAGCAGGCCGAGCGCCCGATCTACTCCTATCGCCTGTCCATCGTGCACTTCTGGGCGCTGATCACCCTGTACATCTGGGCCGGCCCGCACCACCTGCACTACACCGCCCTGCCGGACTGGGCGCAGTCGCTGGGCATGGTGATGTCGATCATCCTCCTGGCACCGAGCTGGGGCGGCATGATCAACGGCATGATGACCCTGTCGGGGGCCTGGCATAAGCTGCGCACCGACCCGATCCTGCGTTTCCTGGTGGTGTCGCTGGCGTTCTACGGCATGTCCACCTTCGAAGGCCCGATGATGGCCATCAAGACGGTCAACTCGCTGTCCCACTACACCGACTGGACCATCGGCCACGTGCATGCCGGCGCCCTCGGCTGGGTGGCGATGATCTCGATCGGCGCGGTCTACCACATGATCCCCAAACTGTACGGCCGCGAGCAGATGCACAGCGTCGGCCTGATCAACGCGCACTTCTGGCTGGCGACCATCGGCACCGTGCTGTACATCGCCTCGATGTGGGTCAACGGCATCACCCAGGGCCTGATGTGGCGCGCCATCAACGACGACGGCACCCTCACCTATTCGTTCGTCGAAGCGCTGCAGGCCAGCCACCCGGGCTACATCGTCCGCGCCCTGGGCGGTGCGTTCTTCGCCTCGGGCATGCTGCTGATGGCCTACAACGTGTTCCGCACCGTTCGCGCGGCCAACCCGGTACAGGCTGAGGAAGCCGCCAAGATCGTCGTCGTGGGAGCCCACTGATGAAGCATGAAGCAGTCGAGAAGAACATTGGCCTGATGGCCTTCTTCATGGTCATCGCCGTCAGCGTCGGTGGCCTCACCCAGATCGTCCCGCTGTTCTTCCAGGACGTCACCAACAAGCCGGTCGAGGGCATGAAGCCGCGCACCGCGCTGGAAGTGGAAGGCCGCGATATCTACATCCGCGAAGGCTGCGTGGGTTGCCACTCGCAGATGATCCGCCCGTTCCGCGCCGAGACCGAGCGCTACGGCCACTACTCGGTGGCCGGCGAAAGCGTGTGGGACCACCCGTTCCTGTGGGGCTCCAAGCGTACCGGCCCGGACCTCGCCCGCGTGGGTGGCCGCTACTCCGATGACTGGCACCGCGCGCACCTGTACAACCCGCGCAACGTGGTGCCGGAATCGAAGATGCCGTCCTACCCGTGGCTGGTCGAGAACAAGCTCGATGGCAAGGACACCGCCAAGAAACTGGAAGTCCTGCGCACCCTCGGCACGCCGTACACCGACGAAGACATCGCCGGTGCCCGCGACGCGGTCAAGGGCAAGACCGAGATGGACGCCCTGGTGGCGTACCTGCAAGGCCTTGGCACCCTCATCAAAAGCAAACGGTGACACTGATGGATATCGGGATGATTCGCGGCCTGGGCACCGTCGTGGTGCTGGTGGCTTTCGTGGGCCTGGCGCTGTGGGTGTTCAGCCCGCGGCGCAAAAAGGACTTCGACGAGGCCACGCAGTTGCCATTTGCGGACGACCCCGAGGCCACTCGCCACGTTGAGCACGCGAAAGCGCAAAAAGCTTCTGGGAGCAAACAACAATGACAACCTTCTGGAGTCTGTACGTCACCGTCCTGACCCTGGGCACCATCTTCGCCTTGAGCTGGCTGTTGCTGTCGACCCGCAAGGGCCAGCGCGAAGAGATCACCGACGAAACCGTCGGCCACGCCTTCGATGGCATCGAGGAATACGACAACCCGCTGCCCAAATGGTGGTTCTGGCTGTTCGTCGGCACCGTCGTGTTCGCCCTCGGCTATCTGGTGCTGTACCCGGGCCTGGGCAACTGGAAAGGCATCCTGCCGGGGTACGCGTACGTCGACAACGACAAAAAGACCGAGTTCTCCAACGGCCAGCCAGGCTGGACCGGCGTGCACGAGTGGGAAAAGGAGATGGCCAAGGCCGACGCCCGCTTCGGGCCGATCTTCGCCAAGTTCGCCGCCATGCCGCTGGAGGAAGTGGCCAAGGACCCGCAGGCGCTGAAGATGGGCGCGCGCCTGTTCGCCTCCAACTGCTCGGTGTGCCACGGCTCGGACGCCAAGGGCGCCTACGGTTTCCCCAACCTGACCGACAACGACTGGCGCTGGGGCGGTGAACCGGAAACCATCAAGACCACCATCATGGGCGGGCGCCACGGCGTTATGCCGGGCTGGACCACGGTGATCGGTGAACAGGGTGTGGCCGATGTGGCGGCGTTCGTGCTGACCAAGCTCGACGGCCGCACACTGCCCGAAGATGCCAAGGCCGACCCGGTCAAGGGCCAGCAGATCTTCGCCACCACCTGCGTGGCCTGCCATGGGCCTGAGGGCAAGGGCACACCAGCCATGGGTGCGCCGAACCTGACCCACCCGCAGGCGTTCATCTACGGCTCGAGCTTCGCCCAGCTGCAACAGACCATCCGCTACGGTCGCCAGGGCCAGATGCCGGCCCAGGAACAGCTGCAAGGCAACGACAAGGTGCACCTGCTGGCGGCGTATGTGTACAGCCTGTCGCATCAGGAGCCAGCACCGGCCAAGGCCGAGTAAGGCAGGCTTGGCCTCTTCGCGGGTAAACCCGCTCCCACAGGTCTCTCACCGGTTTCTGATGCGGTGCAGTACCTGTGGGAGCGGGTTCACCCGCGAAGAGGCCGGCACTGACGCCACAATTCCTGCAGGCCCCATGACCTGGATCAATTGACACCCGCCATATCACGATTCAAACCATCACCCAACGCGACTAAAGGTCGCAGCACGGCCCCGGCGCGCCAACACAGGCGTATCATGGGCCGCAGAGCGCCAGCAGAACGCGCGCGACTGCGGCCGGCAAGCACTGGCCGCGGCGTTTCTCCACTGCCGTGGGACTAGATGATGAGCAAGCAAATTCCGGTACATGACGTCACCCCGCCTGCCAGCAAAGGGAAGGATTCCGTCGACCTCTACGCATCACGCGAAAAAATCTACACCCGCGCCTTCACCGGCATTTTCCGCAGGCTGCGGATGGTCGGCGGCGCGGTGCTGTTCCTGCTGTATTTCGGTACCGTCTGGTTGAATTGGGGCGGCCACCAGGCCGTGTGGTGGAACCTGCCCGAGCGCAAGTTCTACATCTTCGGCGCCACGATCTGGCCGCAGGACTTCATCCTGCTCTCGGGCCTTCTGATCGTCGCGGCCTTCGGCCTGTTCTTCATCACGGTCTACGCCGGCCGCGTCTGGTGCGGTTATACCTGCCCGCAAAGCGTGTGGACCTGGGTGTTCATGTGGTGCGAAAAAGTCACCGAGGGTGACCGCAACCAACGCATGAAGCTGGACAAGGCGCCCATGAGCGGCAACAAGTTCCTGCGCAAGTTCGCCAAGCACAGCCTGTGGTTGCTGATCGGTTTCGTCACCGGCATGACCTTCGTCGGCTACTTCTCACCGATACGCGAGCTGGGCATCGAGTTCTTCACCGGCCAGGCCGACGGCTGGGCCTACTTCTGGGTCGGTTTCTTCACCCTGGCCACCTACGGCAACGCCGGCTGGCTGCGCGAGCAGGTGTGCGTGTACATGTGCCCCTACGCGCGCTTCCAGAGCGTGATGTTCGACAAGGACACCCTGATCGTCTCCTACGACCCGCGCCGTGGCGAAACCCGCGGCCCGCGCAAGAAGGACATCGACTACAAGGCCAAGGGGCTGGGCGACTGCATCGACTGCACCATGTGTGTACAGGTCTGCCCCACCGGCATCGACATCCGCGACGGCCTGCAGATCGAGTGCATCGGCTGCGCCGCCTGCATCGACGCCTGCGACAGCATCATGGACAAGATGAACTACCCCAAGGGCCTGATCAGCTACACCACCGAGCACAACCTGTCCGGGCAGAAAACCCACATGCTGCGCCCGCGCCTGATCGGCTACGCGCTGGTGCTGCTGGTGATGATCGGCGCCCTGACCACCGCCTTCGCCACCCGCTCGCTGGTCGGCTTCGACGTGGCCAAGGACCGGGTGCTGTACCGCGAAAACGCCCAGGGGCGGATCGAAAACGTGTACAGCCTCAAGGTGATGAACAAGGACCAGCGCGACCACGTCTACGTGCTGGATGCCGCCGGCCTGCCGGACCTGCGCCTGGAAGGCCACCGCGAAATCCGCGTGGCCGCCGGCGATATCGTCAGCCTGCCGGTGCAACTGTCGGTTGCCCCGGAGAAACTGCCCTCGACCACCAACGAAATCACCTTCATCCTCAAGGACGCCGACGACAGCGCCAGCCAGGTTGAAGCCAAGAGCCGCTTCATCGGCCCACAGATCCGCTGACTAGAGAGAACACAGACAATGCCTGCCGCCACCGCCGCCAGCCCCTGGTACAAGCACCTCTGGCCCTGGATCATCATCGGCATCCTGGCCACCTCGGTATGCCTGAGCCTGACCATGGTCAGCATTGCCGTGCGCAACCCGGACAACCTGGTCAACGACAACTACTACGAAGCCGGCAAGGGCATCAACCGCTCGCTGGACCGTGAGCTGCTGGCCCAGACCCTCAACATCAAGGCCAGCATCCACCTGGACGAACTGACCGGTGAAGTGGACGTGCGCCTGACCGGCAACAGCGCCCCGCAGGCACTGGAACTGAACCTGATTTCGCCGACCCAGCCCAACAAGGACCGCAAGGTACAACTGGCACGCACCGAGCCGGGTCGCTACGTCGGCCAGCTGGATGACAAGGTCGACGGCCGGCGCTTCGTCGAGTTGCTCGGCAGCCAGGATGACCATGTGTGGCGGCTGTTCGAAGAGGAGAAGGTCGAGCATGGCGTGACCTTGCAGTTGGGGGATGAGGCCATTCAAGGCGCCGAGCACCACTGACAGAACACCGCGCCCCTTGTGGGAGCGGGTTTACCCGCGAATGCGTCAAACCTGAAGACATCACTGCCTGCTCTGACGCGTTCGCGGGTGAACCCGCTCCCACAGGTACCCTGTCCAGACAGCCGACTTGCGTAAGGCAATGATGTAAATGACCCAACCCACCCCCTGCTACCACTGCGCCCTGCCCGTCCCCGCCGGCAGCCGCTTCACCACCGTGGTGCTCGGCGAGCCCCGGGCATTCTGTTGCCCGGGCTGCCAGGCAGTGGCCGAATCCATAGTCGCCGGGGGCCTTGAGCACTATTACCAGCACCGCAGCGACACCAGCGCCAACCCCGAAGCCCTGCCCCGCCAGTTGCAGGACGAACTGGCGCTGTACGACCGCGACGACGTGCAACAGGGCTTCGTGCGCCATGCCGGCGAACTGGCCGAAGCCACCCTGCTGGTCGAAGGCATCAGCTGCGCCGCCTGCGGCTGGCTGATCGAAAAACACCTGCGCACCCTGCCCGGGGTTGCCGAGGCACGGCTGAACCTGTCCAACCACCGCCTGCTGGTCAACTGGGCCGACAGCCAGTTGCCGCTGTCCAGGCTGCTGGCCGAGCTGCGCCGCATCGGCTATGCCGCCCACCCCTACCAGCCGGACCAGGCCGCCGAGCAACTGGCCCGGGAAAACCGCAGCGCCCTGCGCCGCCTGGGCGTGGCCGGGCTGCTGTGGTTCCAGGCAATGATGGCGACCATGGCCACCTGGCCAGAATTCAACATCGACCTGTCTCCCGAGCTGCACACCATCCTGCGCTGGGTCGCGCTGTTCCTCACTACTCCGATCGTGTTCTACAGCTGCGCGCCGTTCTTCAAGGGCGCCGCCCGCGACCTGCGTACCCGCCACCTGACCATGGACGTCTCGGTGTCGCTGGCCATCGCCCTGGCCTACTGCGCCGGGATCTGGACGGCGATCACCGGCAGTGGCGAGCTGTACTTCGACACCGTGGGCATGTTCGCCCTGTTCCTGCTGACCGGCCGCTACCTGGAGCGCCGCGCCCGCGAGCGCACGGCGGCGGCCACGGCGCAACTGGTCAACCTGCTGCCGGCCTCGTGCCTGCGCCTGGCTGCCGACGGCCAGGCCGAGCGCATCCTGCTCGGCGAACTGCAGTGCGGCGACCGCGTACAAGTGCTGCCCGGCGCGGTGATCCCCGCCGACGGCTGCATTATCGAAGGCCGCTCCAGCGTCGACGAATCGCTGCTCACCGGTGAATACCTGCCCTTGGCGCGGCGCACCGGCGACCGGGTCACCGGCGGCACCCTCAACGTCGAAAGCACCCTCACCATCGAGGTCCAGGCCCTGGGCCAGGACTCACGGCTGTCGGCCATCGTGCGCCTGCTGGAGCGGGCGCAAACCGAAAAACCGCGCCTGGCCGAGATCGCCGACCGCGCCTCGCAATGGTTCCTGCTGTTCACCCTGGTGGCGGCGGCGATCATCGGCCTGGTCTGGTGGCAACTCGATGCCGGGCGAGCGTTCTGGATCGTCCTGGCGATGCTGGTCGCCACCTGCCCCTGCGCCCTGTCGCTGGCCACCCCGACCGCCCTCACCGCCGCCACCGGCACCCTGCACAAGCTTGGCCTGCTGGTGACCCGCGGCCATGTGCTGGAAGGCCTCAACCAGATCGACACGGTGATCTTCGACAAGACCGGCACCCTCACCGAAGGCCGCCTGGCCCTGCGCAGCATCCGCCCGCTGGGGCGCCTGGATGCCGACCGCTGCCTGGCGCTGGCCGCCGCCTTGGAAAACCGCTCCGAACACCCCATCGCCCGTGCCTTCGGCCGCGCCGCCCGGCCGGCCGAGGCGGTCAACGCAGTGCCTGGGCTGGGCCTGGAAGGTGAGGTGGACAGCCAGCGCCTGCGCATCGGCCAGGCCACCTTCGTCTGCGCCCTGAGTGGCGCCGAAGTGCCTGGCGTACCCGAGCCACGCGGCCAATGGCTGCTGCTGGGCGACCGCCAGGGCCCGCTGGCCTGGTTCGGCCTGGATGACCGCCTGCGCGACGACGCCGCCGACCTGGTGGCCGCCTGCAAGGCCCGTGGCTGGCAGACCCTGCTGCTGTCCGGCGACAGCTCGCCGATGGTTGCCGAGGTGGCCACGCAGCTGGGCATAGACCAGGCCGTCGGCGGCCTGCGCCCGGACGACAAGCTCGCGCGCCTGAAACAGCTCCAGGCCGAAGGGCGCAAGGTGCTGATGCTGGGTGACGGGGTGAACGATGTACCGGTCCTGGCCGCCGCCGATATCAGCATCGCCATGGGCAGCGCCACCGACCTTGCCAAGACCAGCGCCGACGCCGTGCTGCTGTCCAACAACCTGCACGCACTGGTGCAGGCCTTCGCCCTGGCCCGGCGCACCCGCCGCAACATTGTCGAGAACCTGCTCTGGGCGACCCTGTACAATGGCCTCATGCTGCCGTTCGCCGCACTCGGCTGGATCACCCCGGTCTGGGCGGCGGTCGGCATGTCGGTCAGCTCGCTGATCGTCGTGCTCAACGCCTTGCGCCTGACCCGGCTGCCAACGGCAGCGGGCGTACCGCTGAGCGCGCCACCGTCACTTGGAAGGAAAACCCTATGCCCGCCCTCTACGTGATGATCCCCGCCGCCCTGCTGCTGGTCGGGGTGGCCGTGTACATCTTCTTCTGGGCGGTGGACAGCGGCCAGTACGACGACCTTGAAGGCCCGGCCCACAGCATCCTGTTCGACGACCAGGACCCGCGCCACCAGGCCGCGGTCAAACACGACGAACAACCTCCCGAAGACAAGGACGCCAAACCGAGTGCCTGAACTGATCCCCCTGCTCGGCTCGGCCCTGGTCCTCGGCCTGCTCGGCGGCGGCCACTGCCTGGGGATGTGCGGCGGCCTGATGGGCGCACTGACCCTGGCCATCCCGCCGGAGCAGCGCAACCGGCGCCTGCGCCTGTTGCTGGCCTACAACCTCGGACGCATCCTCAGCTACGCCGCGGCCGGCCTGCTGCTGGGCCTGGCCGGCGTGGCCCTGGCCAGCAGCCCGCTGGCGCTCGGGCTGCGGGTGGTCGCGGCGCTGCTGCTGATCGCCATGGGCCTGTACCTGGCCGGGTGGTGGAGCGGCCTGACACGCATTGAAGCGCTCGGGCGCGGCCTGTGGCGCCATATACAACCGCTGGCCACACGGCTGCTGCCGGTGTCCAGCCTGCCTCGCGCCCTGTTGCTCGGCGCCTTGTGGGGCTGGCTGCCGTGCGGGCTGGTGTACAGCACCCTGCTGTGGGCGGCCAGCCAGGGTAATGCGCTGCACAGCGGGGCATTGATGCTGGCGTTCGGGCTGGGCACCTGGCCGGTGTTGCTGGCCACGGGGTTGGCGGCGGAGCGTGTGGGCAGCGTGCTGCGCAAGCGCGGAGTGCGCATGGCAGGTGGGCTGCTGGTGATTCTGTTCGGGCTTTGGACACTGCCGGGGCCCCATCAGCACTGGCTCATGGGGCACTGAGAGGCTGCTGCGCAGCCTTTTCGCCGGCAAGCCGGCTCCCACACCGATCGCGTCGCCTCAAGCCTGTGGGAGCTGGCTTGCCAGCGAAAGGACCGCGTAGCGGCCCCATGCGGTGACCGCAAGATCTGCTGATACAAATCAACACGACTTCTTGCCCACGTCCCTAGACTCCGGACACTGCTGCTCTATCCGGGGACTGCCCACATGCTCGACGACCTACGCTGGGACGCCGACCTGATCCGTCGTTACGATCTGGCCGGGCCACGCTACACCTCCTACCCTACCGCCGTGCAACTGCATGGCGAAGTGGGCTCGTTCGACCTGCTCCACGCCCTGCGCGAGAGCCGTCGGGCCACGCGCCCGCTATCGCTGTACGTGCACGTGCCGTTCTGCGCCAACATCTGCTACTACTGCGCATGCAACAAGGTCATCACCAAGGACCGCGGCCGCGCCGCGCCCTACCTGCAGCGCCTGGAACAGGAAATCCAGCTGCTCGCCTGCCACCTGGACCCCAAGCAGCGCGTCGAGCAGCTGCACTTCGGCGGCGGCACCCCGACCTTTCTCAGCCATGTGGAACTGCGCCAGCTGATGGCGACCCTGCGCCAGCACTTCAACCTGCTGGACGATGACTCCGGTGACTACGGCATCGAGATCGACCCGCGCGAGGCCGACTGGTCGACCATGGGGCTGCTGCGCGAGCTGGGCTTCAACCGCGTCAGCCTCGGCGTGCAGGACCTCGACCCGGCGGTGCAGCGCGCGGTCAACCGCCTGCAGAGCCTGGAACAGACCCGCACCCTGATCGAAGCGGCGCGCACCCTGCAGTTCCGCTCGATCAACCTCGACCTGATCTACGGCCTGCCCAAGCAGACCCCGGAAGGTTTCGCCCGCACTGTCGAGGAAGTGATCCGCCTGCAACCCGATCGCCTGTCGGTGTTCAACTACGCCCACCTGCCCGAGCGCTTCATGCCGCAGCGGCGCATCGACAGTAACGACCTGCCGGCCCCCGCGGCCAAACTGGAGATGCTCCACGCCACCATCGACCAGCTGACCGCCGCCGGCTACCGCTACATCGGCATGGACCATTTCGCCCTGCCCGACGACGAACTGGCCATCGCCCAGGAAGAAGGCACCCTGCAGCGCAACTTCCAGGGTTACACCACCCACGGCCATTGCGACCTGATCGGCCTGGGGGTCTCGGCCATCAGCCAGATCGGCGACCTGTACTGCCAGAACAGCAGCGACCTCAACACCTACCAGGACACCCTGTCCACCGCCCAACTGGCCACCCAGCGCGGCCTGCTGTGCAACCAGGACGACCGCCTGCGGCGGGCAGTGATCCAGCAGCTGATCTGCCATTTCGAGCTGGACTTCGAGCAGATCGAACGGCAATTCACCATCGATTTTCGCGGCTACTTCAACGAAATCTGGCCGCAATTGCACGCCATGCAGCGCGACGGCCTGATCAGCCTCGACAGCAAAGGCATCCGCATCCTGCCAGGCGGGCGCCTGCTGGCGCGCTCGGTGTGCATGGTCTTTGACGCTTACCTCGCGCAACAGAATCGCCAGCGTTTCTCGCGGGTGATCTGAGGCGATTGAGGCGTTTCACCGCATGGACAGCCCGCCTTCAGGGGCACACTATGGACAGTCGAAAGGTACCGGAAACATCCACTCCGGGCCGCCGCCAGCACGCACCAAACAAGTGCATGCTGGCCTCCAGCCTATGCCGTGGGTTACCCTTACGGCTTATGTGTGCTTTCCCACAAGGATCGAAGAAATGTCCGAGCCAGTAAAACTGCGCCCACACAACCAGGCCCACTGCAAGGATTGCAGCCTGGCCCCCCTGTGCCTGCCCCTGTCCCTCAACCTCGAGGACATGGATGCACTGGATGAAATCGTCAAACGCGGCCGCCCACTGAAAAAAGGCGAATTCCTGTTCCGCCAAGGTGACAATTTCGGCTCGGTTTACGCAGTCCGCTCCGGCGCCCTCAAGACCTTCAGCCTCAGCGACGCCGGCGAAGAACAGATCACCGGCTTCCACCTGCCCAGCGAGCTGGTCGGCCTGTCCGGCATGGACACCGAGGCCTATCCGGTGTCGGCCCAGGCCCAGGAAACCACCTCGGTGTGCGAGATCCCCTTCGAACGCCTGGATGAGCTTTCGGTACAACTGCCGCAATTGCGCCGCCAGCTGATGCGGGTGATGAGCCGTGAAATCCGCGACGACCAGCAGATGATGCTGCTGCTGTCGAAGAAAACCGCCGACGAGCGCATCGCCACCTTCCTGGTCAACCTGTCCGCGCGCTTCCGCGCCCGTGGTTACTCGGCCAACCAGTTCCGCCTGAGCATGTCGCGCAACGAGATCGGCAACTACCTGGGCCTGGCCGTGGAAACCGTCTCGCGGGTGTTCACCCGCTTCCAGCAGAACGGCCTGCTCAAGGCCGAGGGCAAGGAAGTGCATATCCTCGACCCGATCCAGCTGTGCGCGCTGGCCGGTGGTGCAATGGAGGCCTGACAAAGGCCGGATGCGGGTATACTGGCGCCTTGGTTTTTCCAGGATACCCGCACCATGCACAGCGACACTTTCGACCTCAAAGCCCTGATTCGCCCGGTAGTGGACTTCCCCAAACCGGGGGTCATCTTCCGCGATATAACCCCGTTGTTCCAATCGCCGCGTGGGCTGCGCTACGTCGCTGACCAGTTCATCGAGCGCTATGTCGAGGCCGAGTTCAGCCATATCGGTGCCATGGATGCGCGGGGCTTCCTGATCGGCTCGATCATCGCCCACCAGTTGAACAAGCCGCTGATCCTGTTCCGCAAGCAAGGCAAGCTGCCGGCCGACGTGCTGTCGGAGGGTTACCAGACCGAGTACGGCGAAGCCTTCCTGGAAGTGCATGCCGACAGCCTGTGCGAAGGGGATTCGGTGCTGATCTTCGATGACCTGATCGCCACCGGCGGCACCCTGCTGGCGGCAGCCAACCTGGTGCGCCGCACCGGGGCACAGGTGTTCGAAGCCGCAGCGATCATCGATTTGCCCGAGCTGGAAGGCTCGCGCCGGCTGCAGGCGGCCGGGGTGCCGACTTTCTGCCTGACCGAGTTCTCGCTCAGCGAATACTGATTTCACGTCCAGAACGATCGCGGGGCAAGCCCGCTCCCACCAAGAAGCGTGGGGGGGGGTTT
>NZ_JBOBDM010000059.1:0-38118 GCF_050586605.1 Pseudomonas sp. ES1
CAAGATCAAGATCAAGATCAAGATCAAGATCAAGATCAAGATCAAGATCAAGATCAAGATCAGCAGAGTTGCTATTGAGCCGTGGGCACAGCGATATATTGATTGGCCCCTCGCCGAAGATACCAACGAAAGGGCCATGGAGAGAAAGGGAACTTACGGTGAAATAGGATCACTCGCCGGGAATGTTTCATCCAGCGCATTATCAACAGAACTTTCCTTCGGCTGGGTCAGCTCGCCACATTTGCAGTCGGCCATACGACAAGGCTCGCCATCACGATGGCCCATCGCGCAGGCCTCGCAGCAATAGGCCTTGCCATCCTGGACTACGGCATTGGCATCCACAGTGCAGGAACAGTGGTTGCAAGAACAGCGTTGCTCGTTCATCACGGCTCTCTCCTGTCGTCATCGGGCACCACGTCATCGCTCCACGGCTCGCCGTCCAGCGGCGCAGAACGGGCCAGCTCGGCCTCGTCCAGGCCGTTGCCGCCACCGATCTCGTGGGCCTCCACCTGACGCAGGGTCTTGTCCGCCGGGCCACCTGCCGTGCCGGGCTCATCCGAGTCCCAGGCATCAGTTTCATCGAACAGCGTATCGGGGCTCAGGTCATCGAGAGTGACATTGTCCTCGTGCAGGCTGTCGGTCAGGGTCTCGCCGCCGGTCATGCCGCTTTGCGCGACACGCCGCGGCGGGTAGTCCTCGGCGATCTCCCGCGCCGGGCGCTGGTCGCCGACGCGCCCCTGGCGTTCATCGCGGCGCTCGCTGAAATCCAATTCGTGGACACTGCCCATGCGGTCCTCGGTGTCGTCGATCTCAATCTGCGGTCTTGGGTCATCGGGTCTAGACATGAACGTTCTCCGTCAGTGGGTTTCACACGGTCGACTGCCCCCACGAAGAAATGATTCAGAGTTTCTTCCAAGCCACCGCCCCGCGCTTTTTTTGAACTCCGCACCGCGCCGCCATCTCCCAATCTTGAGACCCGCGAACCGTCCCGGAGCACGCCATGGCCAAGCCCCTGCAGGAGTACCAGCGCAAGCGCGACTTCGACGCCACACCCGAGCCAGCGGGCCAACGCGCCCGCCCCCGCTCGGCCCATGCGCTGCAGTACTGCATCCAGAAGCACGACGCCAGCCACCTGCACTACGACTTCCGCCTGGAACTCGACGGCACCCTCAAGAGCTGGGCGATCCCCAAGGGGCCCTCCCTCGACCCCAAGGTCCGCCGCCTGGCGGTGCACGTGGAAGATCACCCGTTGGACTACGCCGATTTCGAAGGACGTATCCCCGAAGGGCACTACGGTGCGGGCGACGTGATTGTCTGGGACCGAGGTGTCTGGGAACCCGAAGGCGACCCGCGCGAAGCCTATGCCAAGGGCAAGCTGCGTTTTCGCCTGCAGGGCGAGAAGCTGTCGGGGGTGTGGAATCTGTTTCGCACTCACCTGGCCGGCAAGAAAGAGCAGTGGATGCTGGTCAAATCCCATGACGGGCAGGCACGCAAAGAAACCGACTACAGCATCGTCGAAGCCCTGCCAGACAGCGTGCTGAGCGAGCGTACGCTGCCGCCACGGCGCCCCGCCAAGACGAGCACCGCCACACGCAAGCCCAAGGCCGGCCGCAAAGCCCTGCCGAAAGTGCTGCAGCCGCAACTGGCTACCTTGGTCGACTCCCCACCCAGCGGCGACTGGCGCTATGAAGTCAAGTTCGATGGCTACCGGATTCTGGCCCGCATCGACGGCGACGACGTACGTCTGTTCACCCGCAATGGCCACGACTGGAGCGCCAAGATGCCCCGTCAGATCGAGGCACTCCGCGCCCTGGGGCTCGACGCAGCATGGCTGGACGGCGAGATGGTAGTGGTCGGCGACAACGGTGCGGCCGACTTCCAGGCCTTGCAAAATGCATTCGACACCGCGCACGACGAACGCATCACCTATTACCTGTTCGACTTGCCCTGGCTGGGAAGCGAAGACCTGCGCGACTTACCGCTACAGGCGCGTCGCGCCACCCTGGCCAAGCTGCTGGACGGCAACGCTTCGCCGCTGCTCAGGTATTCCGCCGATTTCAAGGAATCGGTCGACTCGCTGCTCGACAGTGCATGCCGGCTGGAACTCGAGGGGCTGATTGGCAAGCGTGCCGACAGCCCTTATGTGTGCCGGCGCAGCAGTGACTGGATCAAGCTCAAGTGCAAGCAGCGCCAGGAGTTCGTGATTGTCGGCTACACCGACCCCAAGGGCAGCCGCCACGGCTTCGGCGCCCTGCTGCTGGCCCTGCATGACCACGACAGCGGCCAGTTGCGCTATGCCGGCAAGGTCGGCACCGGCTTCAGCGCCGCCACCCTGGACAGCATCCTCGCCCGCCTGAAACCGCTGCAGACCGCCAAACCACCCTTGCCCAACCCTCCCGTTGGTGCCGAAGCCCGCAACGTGCATTGGCTCAAGCCACAGCTGCTGGCCGAAGTCGCCTATGCCCAGATGACCCGCGAAGGCATCGTGCGCCACGCGGTGTTCCACGGCCTGCGCGACGACAAACCCGCCACCGCCATCGACCTGGAGCAGGCAGCACAGACAGAACCCAAGGCCCTGGGCAGCCTGCGCCTGACCCACCCCGACCGTGTGGCCGACGCAACCACCGGTGCCACCAAGCGCCAGGTCGCACAGTATTACGCTCAAGTCGCCGACTGGTTGCTGCCACAGCTGAAGGATCGGCCTGTCGCCCTGGTTCGGGCACCGGATGGCCTGGCCGGCGAGCTGTTCTTCCAGAAAAACCCCGGCCAGCTGCATATCCCCCACGTGCTCAGCTACAGCAAGGCCCAGGCCGGCCAGACGGCCATGGTGCTCAACCGCGTCGACAGCCTGCTGGGCGCGGTGCAGATGAACTCGCTGGAACTGCACACCTGGAATGCCACCACCAAGGACTTCGACAAGCCCGACCGCTTCGTGCTCGACCTGGACCCCGATCCCGCGCTGCCCTGGAAAGCCATGCTGGAGGCCACCCAACTGACCCTTACCCTGCTCGATGAGTTGGGCCTGAAGGTCTTTCTCAAGACCAGCGGCGGCAAAGGCATGCACCTCGTGGTGCCGCTGACCCGGCGCGCGGGGTGGGACGAGGTCAAGGACTTCAGCCATGCCTTGGTCAAACACATGGCCGGGCTGTTCCCCGATCGCCTCAGCGCGGTGTCCGGCCCGAAGCATCGGATCGGACGGATCTTCATCGACTACCTGCGTAACGGTAAGGGCGCCACCACCGTCGCCGCCTACTCGCTGCGGGCCCGCGAGGGCCTGCCGGTATCGGTGCCGATCTGGCGGGAAGAACTGAGCCAGCTCAAGGGTGCCAACCAATGGCACATCGGCAACCTGCAGGCACGGCTGGCCGAGGTGGACGATCCGTGGGCCGAAATGGCCAGAACCCGTCAGTCGATTACCGTACGTATGCGCAAGCAACTGGGGATCGACTGATGGAACCATGGCTGAACCTGCGTGACTGGAAGAAGAACACCCAAGGAGCGCCTAGCCAATGAGCATCGTCCAGGACTTCGACCTGAGCAACCTCGACCGCCTGTTGCGCCGCTTCGGCACGCGACCGCGGGCCATCGACCTCGATACCCTGCTGCTGGAGCTACTGCATGCGCTGCAAGCCGATCACCTCGACCGGCTCCCCCTGCCAGGCCAGGGGCGAACACTTGACCGCTGGCGGGCCCTGGCACGGGTCGCCGGTTGCGATCTCAGTCTGGCCAAACTCTATGAAGGCCATACCGACGCCTTGGCCATCCTTGCCGAATGCGGCGCTGCTCATCATGCCGGCGAAGGGATCTGGGGCGTGTGGGCTGCCGAGCCACCGGATGCCCGCACCCGCATCGTCGCCCAGGATGGCGAGCGGGTTCGCCTGCAAGGCCGCAAAGCCTGGTGTTCGGGGGTTTTGCAGATCGATCGGGCGCTCGTGACCGCCTGGGAAGGCGACCAGCCACAGTTGGTGGCCATCGAACTGTCCCATCCCAGCCAGCGTATCGAGGTCGATAACTGGCAGGCCGTTGGCATGGCCAGCACCACCAGTGTCACCCTCGAGTTCGACAATTCGCCGGGGCTGGCCATCGGCACGCCCGGCCAATACCTGGCCCGCCCGGGATTCTGGCAGGGCGGCGCGGGCATCGCCGCCTGTTGGTATGGCGCAGCGCAAGCCCTGGCGCAATACCTGCGCGAACACTGCCGCAAACCCCGCCCCGACCCACACGCCGATGCCCATCTGGGCGCGGTCGATGCGGCGTTGTTCGGGGCCCGTGCCGCCCTGCGCGAATGCGCCGCCTGGATCGACCAGCACCCTCGCGACGACGCCAGTTTGCAAGTGCGCCGCACCCGCGCCCAGGTCGAGCAAGCGGTCGAGCAGGTCATCCATCATGTCGGTCGGGCGCTCGGCGCCACACCGTTCTGCCGCAGCGGCCATTTCGCCCGGCTCAGTGCCGACCTGCCGGTATACCTGCGCCAAAGCCACGCAGAGCGCGACCTGGCCGAGCTGGGCCAGCAACTGACCGGCTCGCCGGCAAGCGTATGGCAACTATGAGCCAGAACCTGATACAGACCGCCACCGGCACGCCATGGAGCGCCTGGCAGCAATCCACTCAGCTGGCCCGCGCCACCTGGCTGACGCCCGACCGGCTATGCCCGCCCGGCAGAAGGCTGGTGCTGCTGGCGCCGCATCCGGACGACGAGATCCTCATGGCCGGCGGCCTGTTGGCCAGCTTCCAAGGCCGTGAACAGGACGTGCTGTTGATTTCTGCCAGCAATGGCGAGGGCAGCCATCCGCATTCCTCGCAGTGGACCGAGCGTCGCCTGCGTCATCAGCGTCCGCTGGAAAGCCGGCATGCCTTGCAGCTGCTGGGCCTGGACCTCAACCGCCTCGATTGGCGACGGCTCAACCTCAAAGATGGCGCCCTGCCCCATGATGAAGCCTTCCTAGTCACCCACCTGGCGCAATTGCTCCAGCCCGACGACCTGCTGCTGACCACCTGGCGCGGCGACGGGCACTGCGATCATGAGGCGGCAGGACGTGCCTGTGCCCGGGCGGCCCAAGCGCGCCGTGTGCAACTGGCCGAAGTACCGGTGTGGGCCTGGCATTGGGCCGCCCCCGACGATCCGCGCCTGCCCTGGCCCCAGGCACACCGCCTGCAGCTGGACGCAGCGCGCCTGGCGCGCAAGCGCGAGGCTTTGGCCGCCCATGCCAGCCAGTTGCAACCCGATGGCGAGCGCCCTGCGGTGCTGCCGGAACAGCTCCAGGCCTGCCTGCTGCAACCCTTCGAGCTGATCTTCCTGTCAATGGAGCCAACATGAGCCTGGACGCACAGTACTTCGCCGACTTGTATGCTGGCAGCGATGACCCTTGGGCCTTTCGTACCCGCTGGTACGAGCGACGCAAGCGCGATCTGGCCCTGGCCAGCCTGCCGCGGCAATGTTATGAACGCGTATTCGAGCCGGCCTGCGCCAACGGCGAGCTGAGCGTCCTGCTGGCCGAGCGCTGTGCCGAGCTGCTGTGCCAGGACCTCGACGCAACGGCCGTGGCCTTGGCCCGCCAGCGTCTTGCGGGCGTGGGCCATGCCCGCGTCGAACAGGGTCACCTGCCGGGCGACTGGCCGGGCGGGCAGTTCGACCTGATCGTGCTCAGCGAGATCGGCTATTACCTTGACCCCACCGACTGGCTGCAAGTGATCGAGCAATCGGTAGCCAGCCTGGCCCATGACGGCGGTCTGCTGGCCTGCCACTGGCGCCATCCCATTGCCGGCTGCCCGCAGGATGGCCGCGAGGTGCATGCCCTGCTGGCCAGGCACCTTCCGCTTTACCCGCTGCTGCGCCACGAGGAGACGGACTTCCTGCTCGAATACTGGTCGTGTCAGCCCAGCGTCGTGGACCTCGACGAGACCTGCCCATGATCGCCGTCATCATTCCTGCCCACAACGAAGCCCGTCGTCTTGGGCACTGCCTGGCCGCCGTCAAACGGGCGGTGGTGCAGGCCGAGGCAGCGAGCCTGGAGGTGGAGGTGCTGGTAGTGCTCGATCGCTGCGTCGACGCCAGTGCGCGCATCGCCCGTCATCATGGCGTGCATACCCTGCAGTTGGAGGCCGGCAACGTCGGCATCGCCCGGCGCCTGGGCGCGGCATGGATGATCGAGCGCGGCGCCCAGTGGCTGGCCTTCACCGATGCCGACAGCCGTGTGCCAGGGCACTGGCTGGTGTCACAGCTGCAATGGCATGCGGATGCGGTATGCGGCACGGTGCATATCGAGCGCTGGCAGCCCTGGCAGAATGCCGCTTTGCGCCAGCTCTACCTCAGCCGCTACCAGGCCCGGGATGGGCACCGGCATATCCATGGCGCCAACCTGGGGGTATGCGCCAAGGCCTATGAACGCGTCGGCGGTTTCCAGCCCTTGCCGGCCCACGAGGATGTGCAGCTGGTGCTGGCCCTCGAGGCCAGCGGTGCACAGATCGTCTGGACGGCGGCGCACAGCGTGGCCACCAGCAGCCGGCGGGACAGCCGCGCACGCCAGGGCTTCGGGGATTACCTGAGGGGGCTGGAAGGCCAGCTACCGTAGTGATTGTGCAATTGGCTATGACGCTTTGCGCGGTCGCTTGGCCGCCGGTTTCTTCACCTTGGTCTTGCCGCCGAGGCTGCGCTTGAGCAGCTCGGTGAGGTCGATGATGTCCGCCCCCTTCTCGGCCGTCGTGCCCTCGCCTTTGTCCACGGTCGCGATCTTGCCCTTGCTGGCCTTCTCCTCCACCAGGTCGAGGATGGTCTGGCGAAACGCATCATGGTACTCGTCAGGCGTCCATGCCCCGCTCATGTCTTCCACCAGGCGCCGGGCCATGTCCAGCTCACGCTTGTCGACCTTGCTTTGGGTCACGCTGTTGTCCAGCTCCAGCGTCTGGAGCCCACGCACCTCCTCGGGCCAGCGCAGGGTGATCAACACCAGGGCATCCTCCAGCGGGCGCAGCAGCGCCAGGTGCTGGCGGGTGTGCAGCACCACGGTGGCCAGGGCCACCTTGCCGGTGCTGTGCAGGGTCTCGCGCAGCAAGGCATAAACCTTGCCGCCACGGCGGTCGGGGCTCAGGTAGTAAGGCGTGTCGAACTGCTGCAGCGGGATGTCGCTGGCGTCGACGAACGAAAAGATATCGATGGTTTGGGTCGCCTCGGGCCTGGCCTTGCGAATTTCCTCCTCGCTGATCACCACGTAACGACCCTTTTCGTACTCCACGCCCTTGACGATGTGTTCTTTGTCGATTTCCTTGCCGGTGATCTTGTTCACCCGCTTGTAGCCAACCGGCTCCATGCTGCGCTTGTCCAGCCAGTCGAAATCCACACGTTCGCTGCGCACTGCGGTGTTGAGCGAGACGGGGATGTGCACGAGGCCGAAGCTGATCGCGCCTTTCCAGATTGCCCGGGCCATGGTCGGCTCCTACGTTTCGAAGGGTTGGCCGGCGAGTTCACACACCAGCAGGCTGCGCCACTGGCAGCCACGCAACAGGCAGACAAGTTTCATCAGCCACCTCCCTGGCCCTGGGACGTCCAGGCCCTTATTGAAACTGACTGCACGGCGCCGCGAAGGTTTATCCGGATTACTCAGGGCAACGAGTTGCCACCGGTCACGCCGAACACTGCGCCGGTGATCTAACTCGACTCTTGGGTGGCCAGCAGTTCCACCGGTAATCGGCAAGGCTTGACTCTACCGTTAGGGGCAGACTTTACCCTTGGCACTTCATTGTCTGGAGTTCGTCATGAAGAGCAAACGCATGCTCGTAATCCTCGGCCACCCTTCGAATGACAGCTTTTGCGGAGCGGTGACCGAACGTTATGTCGAGGCCGCCACGCAAGCAGGCCATGAGGTACGTCTGCTGCGCCTGGACACCCTGGAGTTCGATCCGGTCCTGCACGATGGCTATAACCAGATCCAGTTGCTTGAGCCCGATTTGATCGACGCACAAAACGACATTACCTGGGCCGAACACCTGACATTGGTGTACCCGATCTGGTGGGGCGGCATTCCGGCGTTGCTCAAGGGGTTCTTCGACCGCGTGTTTCTGCCTGGTTTTGCCTTCAGGTACCGCAAGGGCTCACCCTTCCCGGACAAGCTGCTCAAGGGCCGCACGGCTCACCTTCTGGTGACCATGGACACGCCGCCGTGGTACTACCGCTGGGTGTATCGCATGCCGGGCCTGCACCAAATGCGCAAGACCACCCTGGAGTTCTGCGGCATAAAACCGCTGAAAACCTTGACCTTCGGTCCGGTACTGGGCTCCAAGCCGGAACAGCGTGAAGCCTGGCTCAAGCAAGTCCAGGCGGTCGCCAGCCGCTGATCGGCCCCGGTTGGGCCGTGCCCCTGCGCTGCCCAGCCAAGTCTCCCTCCCGTGACACCTTGTCCAACCACGCTTCCCGCCCCCTGACGCTCGTGCAAAGATGTCGCGCGCCTGCACGAGCGCACGACATCTTTTCGCTTCTGATGCGTCAAAAAAGGGACTTTCATGTACATCGGCAAAGCCGCCCAACTGTCGGGCACCACCGTCAAAAGCATTCGACATTACGAAGAAATCGGCCTGTTGCCACCTCCGCAACGCGAAGGCAAATACCGCATCTACAGCCAGCAAAGCGTCGAGCTGCTGACCTTCATCAAATGCGCCCAGCAACTCGGTTTCAAACTCAAGGAAATGCAGGCCATTCTGCAGGATCATCGCGGCCAGGAGCTGCCCTGGGATCTGGCCATGCAGGCCATCGATAACAAAAAGCAGGAATTGATGGGGCAGATCCAGGCCTTGCAGCAAGTGCATGACGGCCTGGTCGAGTTTGAGCTGAGCCTCAAGGATGCGCAGATGCAATGCCAGATCGAGCATCTGGAAAAAGCCCGCTGAATCCGCACCGCCGCCCCTGAACGGCCATGGCGCCCCGTGCCCTTTGCAGCACGCAGGCGCCCCGGCGATTTAGCCTGGCACGCCCTCAGCCGTACACCGTCACCGACGTGGTCAGCAACGTCAGCATGCCGAGGATGCCCAGGCGGACTGACTTGAGCCAGAGCATCATCATCAAGGTCACCGCCAGCAACGCCAGCGAGAAGCTCAACACCTGACCCTGGGTGATTTCCTGCAACACCCCGGTCCAGATGTACGGCGTGCCGGCATGGGTGACTTGCAGGTTGGCCGGTTTGTTGATGAGCAGCCAGGCGTCCAGTTTGTCGAGCATCGCCTGGTAATCGCCCGCCACGGAGGACGTCATGGTGAACAACGTCACCGCCTTCGAGTAATCGGCATTGAGCACGTTCTGCAAGTCGGTGCCACCACCGTTCTCGAACATCATGATGTGTTGTTCGATGAGTGAATTTTCGACAAACCGGGTGGCGTCGCCGAACACCGCTACTGCGTGATCCAGCACGCTGGTTTTCGGCAAGGTGCAACCGTACTGCCGGCCCAGCTGGAAGCTCAGGTCGACGATGTCCAGCGAGTCGGCGCTGAGGTCGTCAACGATACTGCTGTGCTCTGCCACGTCGCCCATTTCCATCACCAACAACTGCGCAAGGATCTCCCGTGTACTGTTGATAACGCTGTCCAATTCCAATGGATTGTTCATTGACTGTTTCCCTACAAAAGCCGCATTGAAGGAAGTCATCGGGCCAAAAAAGCTGTTTTCAGGCCAAATCTGTCGAGGGCCGGGAGTCTAAAGTCTTTCCTTAAGGGGAGAGTCAACTTGCCATCATTGCTTTTAAGAGAAATCCCGACGAGCCCTTAAACCCTTGGTTTAAGCACTTCAATGGTGTTTGCACAGGGAGTGTAAATTGACAAAATCGATGGCTTGAAACAGCACGGTAGTTCCAGATTTGCCGCCCGAAAAAAGTGCACATCGAGAGCGCTAACACTTACTTGGCGTGAGAAGAGATCCAGCACTACCTCTGGGCAACGCCATATGCTGACCCGTACCGATTCGCCGATCGCCTGATCGTCCGCAATGCAACTCATTGCTCAAGCGGGCAGCACAACACCGCGCTCCTCGAAATATCGGTTCAATGTGGACGCATCCGCCTCAGGATCAGCCAGCGCGACATAGGTGTCAGGCCGCAACAGATAAGCAGCATTTCTGGCAACGCCGGCTTTCTCGTACGCCGGCTGCCAAGCGAAAACATGCAGGGCAATGCCGTGCTGCGTGCACCATTGGGCCAGGTCTGCCTTGGCCTCACCGTAAACCTGCACTTGCCACTCGATGGCTGTCAGTGAGTCGTAGTTGTCCGCCGTACCCCCAGGCAGCCAAGGCAGGCGATCACCACCCTGAACCTCACCTGTCTTGCCTTGGCTCAGCGGGCTGTCGCGGTAATCAAGGGTGGTTTGCGAAACCACGCGGAACAGGTACTCACGCACGCTCGCACGCTTGTACGCAACGCTGGCGAAGATCGGTGCGATGCGCGTGCGCACAAAGTCAGCCAACCCGCCCTGGGCGGTAACGAAGGTGAACAGCTTGTCAGTGGTCTCTACCAGCGAGCGGGCAAATGCCTGGCGTTCAATCTGGTAGCTGTCGAGCAAGGCCTCGGGCGCCTTGCCTTTGACCACCGCTGCCAACTTCCACGCCAGGTTGATCGCGTCCAGAATGCCGGTGTTCATGCCCTGCCCGCCTGCCGGGCTGTGGACATGCGCAGCATCGCCGAGCAAAAAAGCCCTGCCACGGCGGAAATGGTCCGTGACTCGATGATGAACTCGGTAAGTGGAAAACCAGTTCACCTCGCTGATCTTGAGGTTCAAGCCGTTGATGGCATCGTGGCCAACGTCCGCGAACGTCAGCTGCTCGGGATGCTCGGCACGCTCGTCTCGCACGGTGCCAATCAGGCGGTATTGGTCCTTTTTGCCATAGCACAGGAGCAGCACAAAGTCGGACTGGTCAAAAGCGATGTGCGCCTCACCCGCAGGCTCGATGCCCGTTACCCTGACATCCGCCACATAGAAAAGCTGTTTGTAGGTGCCGCCTTCGAAAGCGCTGCCGATCTGATGACGAACGAGCGACCGAGCGCCGTCGCAGCCCGCCAGGTAAGCCGCGGTCAGGACCACTTCCTGCCCATCGGCCTGTTTCAGCATGGCCGTGACGTGGCTTTCACCCTCTTCGAAGCGCAGCAGTTCGGTCTGCCATTGCACGTCCACGCCGAGGGCATGGAGTTGCTGCACCAGCAGGCGCTCATGGCGATCCTGGGGATAGATCAACACGAAGGGGTATGCAGAAACCGCTCTGCCGGCATCGACCAAGGGGATGCGCGCTCTGTGGCTGCCTCGGGCCCACATGTTCATGGCAGGTGTTTTATAGCCGGCATCTATCACTGAATCGGCTATATCGAGCTGGCGATAAAGCTCTAGCGTGCGGGCTTGAACAGCCATGGCACGAGAAGCTTCGCCGGGCCCACTGCTCTTGTCGACGATCGTTACGCCGACGCCTTGCTTGGTGAGCCAAAGAGCAAGCACCAGCCCGGTCGGGCCGGCCCCAACAATAAGAACGTCGGTTTGCGCCGCCATGATCTCACCTCGAAAATAAGTGGCCACAGAGTCATGAATGTTCTCGAGCGCACTCAAAGTCAACGATTCATAGGCCGCGCGTAACAAGGCGGATATGAAGCGCGATTCAGCCATGGACCACGATGACACTTGACCCTGAAGTGGCTATAGCCCTCACGCTGGTAGCACGTTCGTTACTATCGGGAATTCATCATGGAAAACCGCATCCCGCCGCCGCTGGTGGCTGTTTTGTTCGGCCTGGTGGCGTGGCTCTGTGCTCGGAACCTGCCGGGTACCCTGGAGCTGGCTATCGAATGGCGGGTCGGTCTGGCTTTGGTGGTGTTGCTGGCAGGTATTGCTACGTGTTTGGCCGGTGTAATTTCCTTTCGCCACGCACGTACCACGGTCAATCCGCTGAGGCCCGAAACCGCTTCGGTTCTGGTCCGCTCGGGCGTCTACAGATATACACGCAACCCCATGTACCTGGGCTTCGCCGCAGCCCTGGTAGCCTGGTCGATCTTTCTTGCGTGGCCGCCGGCGCTGCTGAGCGTGCTGGGCTTCGTGATCTATATGAACCGCCTCCAGATCGGCCCAGAGGAGCGAGCCCTTGCGAACATTTTCGCAAGTGAGTTCACGCAATACTGCAGCCAAGTCAGACGCTGGCTCTAGATGGGAATGCTACGCCACCACTGCATCGGTAATTTTTTTTGACACCCCGTATACCGCTCAGTATCGTCCTTGCTCCCTCCTTTGCGGCTACCTCTGCCGTGCACCGCCCAGGCGTTAACTCGCGAAGCGGTCATACAGGTTGCCGACACTTATACGGGCGCTATCGACGAGCGCGCCTCATTTCCGCTATCAGGTGTTAAGGCTGATTCCATGATCATTCGTCAGGCTATCCATGCCGACCACCCACAACTGCTCAACATCTGGCTGCGCTCTGTTCGCGCCACTCATCACTTCCTGCAAGCGTCCGATATCGAGGCATTGCTACCTCAGCTTCGGGATGTCTACCTGCCCGCCGTTGAATTATGGGTTGCGGTGAATGCCGAGGACTGTCCGCTGGGCTTTATCGGGCTCAATGAAAACCACGTAGAAATGCTCTTCATCGAACCCGATCTGCGCGGCAAAGGTATTGGCCGCGCGCTGCTGGATCATGCCCGCAATTCGCGCAATCAGCTGAGTGTTGACGTGAACGAGCAGAACCCCGAAGCGGTAGGGTTCTATGTGCATTACGGGTTTGTTCAGACAGGTCGTTCGCCACTGGATGGCGAGGGGCGCCCCTTCCCTTTGCTGCACATGAGCCTGCATCACTAGCCCAATAATCCCATCGACCCCAAATGCCTGTTGACTAAACACAGCCGCCTTGCGCACTATCCCGATGCACCTCTTGGCAACGGATCAACCATGATTCTCAACACTGACCACATGCTGACTGCCATGGGCCTCTACGCCCAGGCATGCGCATGCGTGTCCGTTGCCAAGAAATCCAAGAAACAGTCGCTCATTTGACCGGGGCGCTGTCCCGTCAGATGAGCTGACAGGACAGATAGCGCCAGGTCTCCCCCGCTTGATTCCCATCCCCTCCTCTGACGTCGACTAATCGGTCTGCCTGAGGAGTAATGCATGTCTAATTTGCGCGGTATCTGGGTTGCACTGGTCACACCTTTCCGTTCGGGGCAAGTCGATTTCGACGCCCTTCAGGGCTTGGCCAAGAAGCTCCTTAATGAAGGTGTAAGAGGCCTGGTGGTATGCGGTACCACGGGCGAAGCTGCAGCAATGAGCAAAGATGAACAGCTCGAGGCGCTGAATGCCGTGCTTGAAGTCGCCCAGCCAGGCCAAGTGATCATGGGGCTCTCGGGCAACAACCTGCAGGAAGTCCTGGCGTTCCAGCAGAAAATCCAGCGCCACGACATCGCTGGCGTGCTTGTCCCAGCGCCCTACTACATCCGCCCATCTCAACAAGGCATCGAATCCTACTTCCAGGCCGTGGCTGATGCATCGTCAGTGCCCGTGGTGGTCTACGACATTCCGTATCGGACGGGTGTGAGGATCGAGCGCGAGACACTACGACGGATCGTGCGTCACTCGAACATTGCCGCGGTGAAAGACTGCGGTGGCGATATCGAAACAACGATGGCACTGATCAACGACGGCCATGCTCAGATGCTAACCGGCGAGGATATCCAGATATTCACCAATCTCGCCCTGGGAGGTGCCGGCGCCATCTCGGCATCAGCTCACATCCATGCTGAACTCTACGTTCAACTGGTGCGCCACATGGACGAAGGCGACGTTGGTGCAGCTCGCTCGGTCTTCTATCGGCTTCTGCCCTGGATTCAGTCGGCATTTGCGGAGCCGAACCCCGCCATGGTGAAGGCAGCGCTCTCTGTTCAAGGGCTCATCGCCAATGAACTTCGTGAGCCCATGCAACCCTGCAGCGCACTGGCCATGGAACGGCTCCGGTCAGTCCTGCCGTCGATAACGCTATAAGCGAACTCGGACGGTGGCTTTCGCCGAGCCACCTCCAGGTATCCGCATTGCCATGAGCGATGGAGACGGTCGCAACCGGTCGCGTAAACCGAGCATTCGCAACGCGTATGCGGCTGCTCGGTTGCAATGCCAACACGTCTCAGGTCGAGCCGCGCGCTACACCGGTAACTCAGTCGTCAACTTGACCTTCTCCATGGGCACTTCGGTCTTGACGTTCTGCACCACATCCAGGCTGGTCAGATGGGCCACCTGGAACCGCCGGTAGGCTTCCAGATCCGCCGCCACCACCCGTAGCAACAGGTCGCAGTCGCCCGCCATCACATGGCACTCCACCACCTCGGGCAGCTGGCGCACCGCGTTGATGAAGGTGTCGGTGGTTTCCTGGTCCTGGCGCTTGAGCCACACCCGCACGAACAGGGTCAGGCCCAATGCTACCTTGGCCGGGTCCACCAGCGCCACGTAGCGCTCGATGACCCCCGCGTCCTCCAGCAGCCGCACCCGCCGCAGGCACGGCGACGGGGACAACCCCACTTGCTTGGCCAGCTCCTGGTTCTGCAGGCGCCCGTCCCGCTGCAGGGCACGCAGGATGCGGCGGTCGATGGCATCAAGCTTGATTGGCATTGAAAACCTCAAATCGAGTGTTATTGGTAGCAGATGCCAAATCCTCAGTGAGCCCTTGCAATTACGCAAGCCTATTTCAACAGCAGATTGGAATAATTCTCCTCCACTGGAGGTGACCATGAATACCCTTGAATCCACCCTGAACGATCCCACCGCCCCCAACAGCGAACTGCGCCGTGGCGCCGTGGCCGCCCTGCCGATGCTGCTGGGCTTCATCCCGTTTGCCCTGGTACTCGGCGCACAGGCGTCGCATCACCAGCTCAATGCTGCTGAGGTTGCGTTGATGACTGGACTGAACTTCGGTGGCGGTTCGGAGTTCGCCGCCATCGAACTGTGGACCTCGCCCCCGGCGATACTGGTGATCGTCGCCATGACCCTGCTGGTCAACAGCCGCCACCTGCTGATGGGCGCCACCCTGGCGCCCTACCTGCGCCACCTGCCCCTGAAGCAAGCGCTTGGCGCACTGTTTTTCATGTGCGACGAGAGCTGGGCCATGGGCCTGGCCGATGCCCGTCGGCGCAATGGCTTCAGCCTGCGCTACTACATGGGCGTGTCGCTGTGCCTGTGGGCCACCTGGGTAACCTTCACTACCCTGGGGGCGCTGGTCGGGCCGCTGCTGGGCGACCTGCGCAGCTATGGCTTCGACATGGCTTTCGCCGCCGTTTTCCTGGTACTGCTCAAGGGCATGTGGAAAGGCGTGCACGCCGCCCTGCCCTGGCTGTTCAGCCTGGTAACCGCCGCGCTGTTCCACCTGTTGATCCCCAGCGGCTGGTACGTCCTCGCGGGCACCGTGGCAGGCCTGGTCAGCGCCTACCTGTGGGCCAAGCCATGATCGACATCACTACCCTGGCCACGATCCTCGGCATGGCCCTGGTCACTTACCTGACACGCGCACTGGGCTTTTTGCTGTTGCGCAATCGCGTCATGGGGCCGCAACTCACTCAAGTGCTCAGCGCCGCACCGGGCTGTGTGCTGATCGCGGTGATCGCGCCCAAATTCGTCAGCGGCGACCCCGCCGACTCGATCGCTCTGGCCCTGACCCTGCTTGCCGCCACGCGTTACTCCATCCTGCCGGTGGTGCTGTTCGCCATCGTTGTCACCGGTGCGTTGCGTGCGGTGCTGCATTGATGCCGGCAGCGCTAAGCCAACTGCGCCAGCGCTTCCTCCACCTTGATGACCATTCGATTGCCGCGGGCAACAGGCAGGCGCCATACGGCGATATCGACACCCAGGGGGACGGCCCGGGCAATCGGCATGATCAGCTCGCCACAGTCGAGGTAGCGCTGCACCAAGCTCTGCCGCCCGATCAGCACACCTGCGCCCAGCAGCGCCTGCTGCACGGCGATGGAGTACAGCGAGAACCCTGGCCCCTGGGCCACGAATGGGACATCGGGCATGACCGCACCAGCCCACGCCGCCCAATCGCTCCAGCCGACATCGGCGATGCAGCGCGTGTCGCACAGATCTTCGGGGCGCTCGATACCAGCGGCCAGGGCCGGGACACACACCGGGACCACCGCTTCACTGCACAGCACGCGTTGCCCGTGCCCAGGCTTGTCGGTGTAGAACAGGCACAGGTCATAAGGGCTGCGCTTGAGGTTGGGTGGCTCGTCCACCGCCGTGACCGAGATCTCGATGGGCGCCAGCAGCTCGGTCAGGCGCGGCAGGCGCGGGCCGATCCACAACTGCGCCAAGGCAGGTGATGTGACGATATGCACCCGCTGCGGCGCAGCCAGCCGGCGCAGGGTACGCGCGGCTTCTTCCACCGCATCGAAGGCCTCGGTGAACTGGGCCTTCACGCTTTCGCCCAGCGGCGTGAGCCTGACGCCTTTGGCGTGGCGTTCGAACAGCACGGCACCGTACTGGGCCTCGAGTGTCTTGACCAACGCGGCGATGGCACCCGGGCTGACTTTCAGCTCATCGGCCGCGCGGGCAAAGCCCCCCAGCCGGGCGGAGGCTTCGAAGGCGCGCAGTGCATTGAGCTGCAGGGTATGGCGGGTTGGCGCGTGCAACGGCATGGTGTGAGCCCTAGTTTTTTTAGGCCTAATATTCCATAAATCTGCCGTTGCCAGCAATTCTGGCGCGCATTAACGTGACCTCCACAGGCCTGCCAAAGCCCTATCGGCGCTGGCCTGCAGCGATCCCGGCCGCAGCTTGCCGGGCCATTTCAGAAGGCACTCCAATGCAACCATCCAACAGGGCCCAAGCCTTCATGCAGGGCGCCCGCGCAGTCCTGCCGCTGACCACCGGGATCGTGCCGTTTGGCCTGATCACCGGGGTCACGGCGATCAACATGGGCCTGTCGCCAAGTGAGGCCATGGGCATGACCCTGCTGTTCTACTCGGGCTCGGCGCAGATGGCCGTGCTGCAATTGATGCAGAACGGCGCCTTGCCCATCACCATGGTGGTCACCGCGCTGGTGATCAACCTGCGCTTTCTGATGTACAGCGCCTCGCTGGCGCCGCACTTCAGCAACCTGCCACGCCAGCGCCGCTGGTCGATGGCCTACCTGCTTTCGGATCAATCCTTCGCCCTGTGCACCCTCAGGCTCAACGCCCGCGAGGGCCTGGGCCGGTTCGCCTTCGAGTACTACCTCGGCACCGCTATGGTCATGTGGCTGGGTTGGAACCTCGCCGTGCTGGTGGGCGTGGCGGTGGGCTCCGGCATACCGCCGACCTGGTCGCTGGGGTTCGCCATCCCGTTGTCGTTCCTGGCGCTGCTGGTGCCCGCCATACGTAACCGGGCGATGCTCGGGGCGGCAACGGTGGGCGGGGTGCTGGCGGTACTGGCCATCGACATGCCCTACAACCTGGGGATGCTGGTGGCCGCGCTCGGCGGCATCCTTGCAGGGCTGGCGCTGGAGCAGCTTGGCATGGCTCAGGCCGTGGAACAGCACGCCGACCAGGAGGCCTCATGAGTCAGGCATGGCAATGGATCACGTTCCTGCTGGCGGGCCTGGGCACCTTCGCCCTGCGCCTGTCGTTCATCGAGTACTACCGCAGCCTGCGCATATCACCGTGGTTCCGGCGGGCGCTGGCCTATGTGCCGGCGAGCGTGCTGGCGGCGCTGGTGCTGCCGGCGGTGGTGTATCAGGACCGGCATGCGGCGTTCGACTGGAGCAACCCGCAGATACCCGCGGCGATACTGGCCGGCGTGGTGGCCTGGCGCACGCGCAGTACTCTGTTGACACTGGGGGTTGGGATGGGGGTGTTGTGGGCGTTGAAGTATTGGGGGATGTGACAGGCGTTGGGGCGTGATGCCCTAGGATCAGAGGGCGCTCCGGAAAGCCGATGAATACAGCCTCAAACAATCATTAACTACAGAGTGTTTATGCCCGCCTTGAACGTGTAGGTCTTTTGCTACATGCCTTCAAGAATGCTCCTTCCTGCGCGCGAGACACCTTCTGACTTCTTCCTGAATACCGCCTCGGTATGGTTTCCCTCCTGCATTTTCAGGTCGCCCGACCGAGGCCATTGCACTGCACAGCCCCCCTTGTGGGAGCGGGCTTGCCCCGCGATGCGTAGCCACCAGGCGACCTCCTTTCCAGCAAGGAGCGCCAAACCAAATGGCAACCACCCCCGGCAAGGCCAGCCCTTCAGGCAAGGGCATTTTACAAGTAGCGATCACACCACTCGCCGAAATCCAGGCCAAGGACGTCGGCCGTGGCGCCGCAGTGTTCGACGCCTGGCTGCGGGAAGTCAGTGCCGGCCATGCCACCCTTGAGCGCCTCAAGACCGTCGCCGGCAATGTGCCAGTGGCGGGCAACAGCATCGCCCTGATCGAAGCACTGGGCGCTATCGCTACCCTGGCCCGCAGCAAGGTGCCCGACCCGCTCGACTGCGCCACCTTTGCCCTCAATCTGATCGCCTTGGTCACCTCGCCCGCCGGTGAGGCGCCGGCACGCATGAGCTTGCGGCCGATGCTGTTGCTCGTGCGCCAGGAGGGTAAGCAGGTGCTCGACGATGCGTCGGTCGAACTGCTGGCCGGCCACCTCAACGCCGATATCGTCGGCAGCCTCGATAATTTCGTCAGCCAGGCCACCGGCAAACTCAAGGGCATCCTCGCCGAGGCCGCCACCCTCGGCGAGCAGATCATCCTCGACATTGCCAGTGGCCTGGCCACCCTGGCCGAAGGCGTCGGCCCAAAACACGCCCGTCCGACATCCGCCACGAGCAGCGCGCTGATTCACAACCCGCTGGCCACGCTCGACAACTACCTGGCCGGTGCCTTCAGCGCCTACAAGCACGCTGGCAAGGGCATGACCAACGTCAGCCCCACCCTCAGCCCTACGGCCAAGGCCGAACTGCTAGCCCACAGCGCGCACCTGCGCACCTTGGCGCCACTGATATGCGGCATGATCCTCAAGCTGGGCGACGCTGGCAGTCCCGGTTCCATCGAGGCCCTGAGTCAGACCCTGGCCAGCAGCGTCAAGCAGTGGCGCCAACGCAACCCGCAACAGGTGGCGGCCAACATCAAGCCCGGCGGCACCAGCAAGGCCCGCCACCAGCTGGCCGAAGGCAAGCTGGAAACCCAGAAAGAGCAGGCGCCCGCGTCCCAGGCCCCCAACCCGTGCAAGAACGGCGCCCCGGCCAACACCTGCAACAGCATCAACTTTGCCCTGGGCAGCGAGACCCTGCAGCACACCGATTTCAGCCTGCCCGGCCCGTTCCCGATCACCTGGACCCGCACCTACCACTCGCGCCTGGCCGCCCTCGACAGCGCCAGCCTCGGCGCCCGCTGGATCACCGCGTTCACCACCTGCATCGATGTGCAGGACGATGGCTTGCTGCTGCACGATATCGATGGCCGCAGCCACGCCTACCCGCTGCCCAAGGTTGGCAAAACCCATTACGACGCGATCGAGTACCGTGGCCTGACCCGCACCACCGACACCCAGCTCATCCTGTCGCGCGGGCAGGAGCGCCACGAGACCTACGAGCGCGTTGGCGAGCGTTTCCACCTGGTGCATATCGTCATGCGCAACGGCGTCGGCGCGATGCTGCACTACGAGCACAGCCACAACGGCCGCCCGGTGCTGTCGGACATCAACACCTACGCCGACAACGACCCGTCCAAAGTCCACCTGCAACTGGGCACGCTGCTCGATGACCACGGCCATATCCAGGGCCTGTGGCAGGTGGTCGACGGCAAGCCGCTGCGCCAGCTGTGCGCCTACCACTATGACGATCAAGGCGACCTGATCGCCGCCCAGGACGAGCACGGCGCCGCCTGGCGCTACCAGTACCAGCACCACCTGATCACCCGCTACACCGACCGCACCGAGCGCGGCCTGAACCTGGAATGGGACGGCAACGGCCCGCACGCCCGGGCGATCCGCGAATGGGCCGACGATGGCAGCTTCGAAACCCGCCTGGCGTGGGACGCGCACATCCGCCTGACCACCGTGACTGACGCCTACGGCGGCCAGACTCGCCACTACTACGACGCCGAAGGCTACACCTACCGCATCCAGCACGCTGACCAGCGCTCGGAGTGGCTGTTCCGCGACGCCCGCAAGAACGTGATCCGCCACCTGCACGCCGACGGCAGCCAGGATCGCTACACCTACGATGAACGCAGCAACCGCCTGCAGCACATCCGCGCCGACCACACGGTGGTGCACTACGCCTACGACGACAAGGACCAGCTGATCAAGATCAGCGATGCCGAAGGCGGCCTGTGGCTGCGCGACTACGACGATGCCGGCAACCTGGTCGAAACGGTCGACCCGCTGGGCAACAAGACCGAATTTGCCTACACCTCGACGGGATTGTTGAAGGCGATCAAGGACGCCAACGGCAACGAGAAGAAGCTGGCGTACAACGACGCCGGGCAACTGCTCGAATACACCGACTGCTCCGGCAAGACCAGTAAATGGGAGTACGACGAACTGGGGCGCCTGGTGCAGGCCAGCAATGCGATGGATGAGAAGACTCAGTTCGCGTACGACGCCGGTCAGTTGGCCAGGATCACCCACCCCGACACGAGCGAAGAACGCTTCCACTACGATGCCGAAGGCCGGCTGCTGGCCCATGTCGATGCGCTGGACCGGTCTACTACCTGGAGCTATACCCATGCTGGGTTGCCAAGTGAGCGTGTTGATGCAGCGGGGTACACGTTGCGCTACCACTGGGACAAGCTAGGTCGACTGGTCTGCCTGGACAACCAGAACGGAAGTAGAGCGGCGTTCTGCTACGACCTGGTCGGACGTTTGTCGCAGGAAACCGGTTTCGACGGTTTGGCTAGGCACTATCGGTATGACGTGCATACCGGGCGGCTGGCGTTCACGCAGGTTGGCCAGCGTCGCGTAACCATGCGTTTCGATCGCATGGGCCGACTGGTCGAACGTACGGCCAGCCTGAGTGAACATGTGGAGTCGGAACATTATGCCTACAACGGTAATGGCCAACTGCTCCAGGCCCGCAATGCCGTTAGCATGTTGCAATGGTTCCATGACGAAGCCGGCAACATGGTCCGCGAGCACCAGCATTATCTGGTCTGGCAGCATGAGTACGATGCGTTGAACCAGCGTGTGGCAACCATCCGGCCCGATGGCCATAAGGTCAGTTGGTTGACTTACGGTAGCGGCCATGTCGCCGGCATGACGCTCGATCATCACGAAATGCTCGCCTTCGAGCGTGACGACCTGCACCGCGAAATTGTTCGCCATCAAGGCAACAAACTCATGCACAAGCAGCAGTGGACTCCGCGGGGAAGGCCGCAAGAGCAATTGATTGGCGGTGCCGATGGCGAATCTGTCCTGCTCAAACGGGAGTATCAGTACGACACGGTCGGCCAACTGACCGGTATTCGCGATACGCGTCGTGGGCAATTGGCTTATCAATACGACCCGCTTGGCCGGCTGCTGCAGGCCGCCAGCCGTTTAGGCGTTGAAACTTTCGCGTTCGATCCCGCGGGCAACCTCATTGACAAAGCCCAACAACTCAATCGCCCTCTGGAAGAAAAGGCCAGGCATGGGAAGCTGATGGACAACCGCTTGCGCGAATACGGCGGTGTCCATTTCAAATACGACGAGCGCGGCAACCTGATTCACCGGCTGCAAGAGGGCAAGCATGCTCATCTGACCTGGGACTTGTTCGATCGCCTGACGCACTACAACGATGACCGGCTCAAGGTCGACTACAGCTATGACGCGCTGGGGCGCAGGTTGCACAAGCATTCCGTTGCCCATTACTGGGATAGGCCTGAAGCCGGTACTGGCTGGAACCAGATGCAGCGAGCCAAACGACAGCGCGAGTTGAAATGCGGCTTCACGCTGTTCGGCTGGGATGGCAACGCGCTTGCCTGGGAGAGCTCCCCGCCACGTGACGACGGTGATACCGGCAGGACCGTGCACTACCTGTATCTGCCAGGCAGTTTTGTGCCGGTGGCCCAGGCTGTGCGCAATACGCCTATTCGCTTGCATCGACAACCTGATTGGAGTGGGCGGGAATATGACTTCGAGCAGGACCCGTTGTGGCATACGGAGGTGAAGCCGATGGGGTTCGACAATATTTTTTGGTATCACTGCGATCATCTTGGGACGCCGATGGAAATGACAGACGAAGATGGCAGTATCGTCTGGTCTGCTAAATACAAAGCTTTTGGTGTGTATTTTACCTCGAAGGAATCTTTCGGAATTATAAATCCGCTTCGTTTTCAAGGGCAGTATCATGACCCTGAAAGCGGATTGCATTACAATAGATTTCGCTATTATGATCCTGGTATGGGACGCTATATATCGGAGGATCCAATTGGTTATGAGGGAGGACTGCATGCTTATAGTTACGTAGGTGCGAGCCCGGTGACTCATGTTGATCCCATGGGCTTGGCTCGCTGGGACTGGAATGGAATTGGTGATACCTCAGTGTGTGCATATTATGACTCTCGAGCTTGCGAGACCACGGGGGATTTAAGCAGTTATTATAAGACAGCGGGAAAAATTTGTCGCGGCCAGCGGGCGGACGTTAATGTTGTGCTGACGGCTGGAATTACTAATGCTTGGATTTATAAATATACATCTGAATCTGAGTCAGGGGTTTATGATTCCATTAGGCAAAGCTTGATATCGAGTGATAAGGCTGAAGTGGCTGCGCATGGTGTCAATGGGGTAACTGGAAATGCTATTGATGCTTATCATGATAAAGCGTTCGATGGCGCAGGACTGGCGACGAGATTTTACGGTGGCAATATATGGTTCCAAGGCATTTCACCAAATCCAGTACCCTTTGATCGGGATGGAAAATTTGGTTTTGATCCTCGAAGGATGTTACCGACCGGGGACTCTACGCAATCTTTGGGGTGCTCAAAAAATTAATGGCCTTGGGCTAAGCGGAGATGGAAGTGGGTCTTTTATTTAAGGTGATACTGGCGCTGCCATTATTTTTGGTTTATGTGTTTTTTATTTTGGCGGCCGTTCATGCTGGAGCGACCTCTCCAATTGAATTTATTCGCCATGCCATTCTCGTTGGTGGGCTGGCGCCGTTGTGTGCGTGGTTGGGAGTGATGTTTTTTGCTGAAGATAAAATCCTGCCTAAGGCGATTATGGCAGCACTGGGCTTGACGGCTTACCACTATTATTTGTTCGCGGTTTCGGCGCATTACGATGGATTCATGTATTGGGGGGTCCAGTTTGTTGAGTTGTTGGCTTTGTTCGCATTTGTAAGGTTTATCCGCAAGGGGTCTAATTGATTAAGGTGGTCTAATCGATATCGTTAAGAGAGGGCGGGGTGCTAGATCCTGGCGCGAAGCCGCTGACGGAGCGAGCCAGATTGCAGGGGGAGAGCAACCCGATTCGGTTCTAGGGGCAGTATCAGGACTTGGAAACGGCGCTGCACTACAACCGCTATCGTTATTACGAGCCAAAGCTAGGGCGCTATCTAACTGTCGATCCTATAGGGCTTGCGGGTGGGTTGAATACTTACGATTACGCAGCGGGTAACCCCCTAACCTATGTAGATGCTCTTGGTTTGAATCCCGCCGCTGGGTGTGTAGTTGGTGCTTGGGGTGGGCCGATTGGGTGTGGTGTTGGCGCTGTCGTCGGCACTGTGGCAGCAGCTGTGGCCGTGGGTGCTATTGTCAGTACCCCCGGGGATACTCCTGTTGAACAAGAGACTTTATTTGATAACGCTGGGCGTAAAGTCAGCCCCGTTGCGGCAGGTATGCGTCCGCCGGGAAATTGCTCGCCCGAAGAGCAGAACCGACTGCAGGATGAGGTAGAAAGTGCATGCAAAGGTGAGCCTAGAAGTTGTAGCAAGGTTACAGATACGGTCGTTGCATCCCTGTATAGGGCGAGAAATCTTCGGTGTGGTTATGCTCGTGAAGAAATTAATAATCAATGTTACGCCGACGGTGATTTGGGGCATCGCAATGAATCAATTAAAGCGTGGGAGGTGGCAGCTAGATGCGAGAGCATAATTCGTTAAGTGAAGCGCAATTAGAGATGCGCTCCGAAGTTGAGCTCGCTTTTGGTAAGCGAAACCCGCCAAGGGCTGACGAGATAATCAATACTGAATTTATTGAACCCACAAGAATCAGGAATTTTTTCAATGGCAGGGCTTGGTGGGATATTACACTCGAGGTTCTGTGGTCTGACTACTCCGGGGGCGGCTCAGCATGCCTTTCGTTTATGTCACCAAAAGGCAGGAACTATTACCTCCCACTGTATTTATTGCTTGCTGTAGAACATTATTACAAGGGAGACGCTGTGACCTTGGATTTTGCCTCAAGGTTGCTTATGTATGCTAAAGATGATCACTACTACAAAATCTCAACCTTGAATGGCGAGGAGATGAAGGCAATTGCAAAAGTACTGCGATTTCTGGCATCTAAATATGATGATAAATATGCGCAAGAGGCTTTGGATTATATATGGAAGGACTATCTGCAATAGGCCTATGCACTAAAGCGAATATTTATAGGCCAGGTACCTGCTGGGCATCATGCTTGATTACCACGAAATGCTGGCCTTCGAGCGCGATGACCTGCACCGTGAGATCGTCCGCGATCAAGGCAAAAAGCTTGTTCACACCCAACGCTGGAACGAAATGGGAAGGCCGCAGGAACAGTGGCCTGGCAGCGATGGCAAGCAATCGACCCTGTTCAAGCGCGAATACCATTACGGCGTCTTCGACCAACTGACCGATGTCCACGATACCCGCCGACGGCGTTTTGACTATACGCGATATACATCTAGCTGAGAAAAACTTACAAGAACGCATGGCTCAGGCGACTGATCGCCACGCAGCGCCCCCATTATCGAGGTCATTGTATGCGACAGCAGTACGATCCAAGCTGGGTTGAGAGCACGGCCCAGGCCAAGTGGCTTGACGATGAAGTATTCAAAGCTGTCGAAGATGAAAGTCGGCCTAAGTACTACGCCTGCTCCATGTTGCCCTACCCTTCCGGCAAGTTGCACATGGGGCATGTGCGCAACTACACAATCAATGACATGTTGACCCGCCACTTGCGCATGAAGGGCTACAACGTGCTGATGCCGATGGGGTGGGATGCGTTCGGTCTTCCCGCAGAGAACGCCGCGATGCAGTCGGGTGTATCGCCCGCACAATGGACACGAATGAACATCGCCGACATGAAGTCGCAGATGCAGCCGTTGGGGCTGGCGTTCGACTGGTCACGGGAAATCGCCACCTGCGATCCGGAATACTACAAGTGGAACCAGTGGTTTTTCTTGAAGTTGCTGGAAAAGGGCGTCGCCTACAAGAAGACCCAGATCGTCAACTGGGACCCCGTCGACCAGACCGTGCTGGCCAACGAGCAAGTGGTGGATGGTCGAGGTTGGCGATCGGGCGCCCTCGTCGAAAAACGCGAGATTCCCGGCTACTACCTGCGCATCACCCAATATGCAGAAGAGCTGCTGTCTGCCATCGAAACCCTGGAAGGTTGGCCGGACATGGTCCGCAGCATGCAACGGAACTGGATCGGCAAGGCCAGTGGGGTGCGCCTGGCCTTTGTCCACACGGTCGAGGACAGCAACGGGCAAATGATCGACGCAGGCAGGCTGTGGGTGTTCACCACACGTGTCGATACCCTGATGGGCGTGACGTTTTGTGCTGTATCACCCGATCATCCACTGGCCAAACGCGCCGCACAGCTCGATCCTGGGCTTGAGCCGAACGTGCAGGCATTTCGGCAAGCGGCACAGGCCAGCCCCGCCGCTGGCGCGCAGGTCAAGCTTGGTGTACCGAGCGGCCTGCATGTCGAGCACCCATTGACCGGCGAACCGATCGCTGTTTGGATCACCAACTATGTGGTGGGTGAGCATGGGGATGGAGCCTTGATGGGGGTGCCGGCCCACGATCAGCGCGATTTCGACTTTGCCCGTCAATATGACTTGCCCGTACACCCCGTCATCGCTTTCGAAGGTAAGCCCTACGACGCTGCGACCTGGTCGGATCGCTACGCCAGCCGCGAAGGTCGCCTGATCAACTCGGGCAGCTACGATGGCCTTACGGTGGAACAGGCATCCCAGGCAATCGCCGATGCGTTGGCCGAGCTAGGGCGTGGCGAGCTGACCACCACGTGGCGCTTGCGTGACTGGGGAATTTCTCGGCAGCGCTATTGGGGCACCCCGATTCCGATCATTCACTGCGAACACTGCGGCGATGTACCAGTGCCCTACTCGGACCTGCCGGTGGTCTTGCCGCGCGACTGCATTCCCGACGGCAGCGGCAATCCTTTGTTGCAGTGCGAAGCGTTCCTTCACGTAGCGTGCCCTCGCTGCGCCGCCCCCGCTCGGCGGGAAACAGACACCATGGACACATTTGTCGACTCGAGCTGGTACTTCATGCGCTACTGCGATCCTGACTGCCACACCACGATGGTAGGGCCAGGCCATCGGTACTGGATGCCCATCGACCAGTACATCGGTGGCATCGAGCATGCGGTGCTGCATCTGCTCTATGCCAGGTTTTGGACCAGGGCGATGCGCGACGAAGGTTTGGTGGAATTCAGCGAACCGTTCAAAAACCTGTTCACCCAAGGCATGCTGTTGCGAGACAGTTACTACCGCAAGGCTGAGGACGGTAGCCGCCGATGGTTCTACCCCGCAGAAGTATCGGTGCATTACGATGAAAAAGGTCGCCCGATCAGCGCAACAGCTATCGAAGATGGCTTGCCCGTGACCCTCGGCGGTGTGGAGAAGATGTCCAAGTCGAAGAACAACGTGGTCGAACCCAAGGACATCATCAACCGCTTTGGCGCAGACACTGCCCGGTTGTTCACTATCTTCGCCGGCCCCCCTGACCAGAGCACGGTGTGGAGCGACAGCGGTGTCGAAGGGGCTTATCGCTTCCTGCGCCGTCTGTGGAATTTCGCCGTCGACGAGCAGACGCGTTGGAGCGAAAGCGACGCCCATGTGACGAACACCGCACAAGCCAGCCAAGTGCGCTTCATGACCCATAGCCTGCTGCAGCAAATCAATAACGATTATGAGCGGCTGCAGTACAACACCGTCGTATCAGGTGCCATGAAGTTGTTCAAGGTGCTGGAGAGTGCCCCGAGCGCGGGTCGCCAAGTCTGCCGGGAAACCCTGTCCATTCTCTTGCAAGTGCTGCAACCTGTGACGCCGCATATCACCCAGGTGCTATGGGAAGTATTGGAGTTCCCCGGCGCCATCTACAACAGTGCGTGGCCAACTCCGGACAGCGACGCCTTGAGGCAGGACCAAGTGAAGTTAATGGTGCAGATCAATGGCAAGCTGCGCGGCGAGATCCAGGTCCAAGCCGATGCAGACCATGACACGATACGTCATCAGGCGCTGTCCGATTCGGCCTTGAGCAAGTATCTGGAAGGTGCGGGAAAGATGATCGTCGTACCTAACCGATTGGTGAACTTCATCGTCTGACCGTGCAGGTGGCACCAGCACATGGAAATGCCGGCATTCTCGCGATATGCCGGCTTTTCGTTCAACCTCAGTGAAAGATCCTACTGCATCCTCAAGGTATAAGCGCATTACCACTTGCCTGCCGCGCAATTCGTGTCTCGCAGAACCTCGACTCACCCCCGCCGCAACCACTCGATAAACTGCGCAAACAACTCCGACTGCGAATTAACCTCCAGCTTCAGATACAGGTTCTTGCGGTGCATGCGCACCGTCTCCGGCGAGATCCCCAGTTCATGGGCGGTGGACTTCACCGAATGCCCCTGCAACACCATCTGCGCCACTTCCCGCTCACGCTCGGTCAGCACCCCGCAACCAAAGCTGTCGAACGCGGCCTGCACGCTGCCCTTGGCCTCCGGTTGCTGCGCCAGCCCGTGCCGGGCAAAACGCAGCAGCAGTTCACGCACCATCGGCTCGACTGCCTGCAGCAGGTGCAACTGCTCGATACCCAGCCGGGCACCGCTGCAACCTTGGAACAGGCTGAGGGAGATCTTGCTGTCATTCTCCAGGTCGACGATGAAGTAGCTGTCCTCGCTGCAACCGGTGCCCAGGTAGTAGGCCTTGTAGTAGTCACTGTCGAAGAAGTTGTCCGGGGCGATGTCCTCGAGGTGATAGAAACCCTGGGCCAGGCCCTTCTGCACCGCCAGGCAGAAGGGATCGAGCAGGTAGCCGGCGGCGAAATAGCGTTCCAGCACCGCCTCGTGGTAACGGTCCGGAATACCCTGCTGGTACAGCAGCTGCGGCGCCTGGGCCTTGCGCTCCAGGCTGATCAGCATCGACTCGGCGCCCACCAGTTGGCTGATGGCGGCCGCCAGCCAGGCCAACGCATCCGGGCCCTCGCTGTGGGCGAAGGCCTGTTGCAAGGCTGCGTGCCATTGCTGCAAGGCATGAAACGGCAGGCTTATTGTGGTGTTTTCGTGTGCTCGGCTCATGCCCCGCAGTCTACCGGCCGGGGCATGGGCGCGCACCTGTGGCGGCAGGTGGGTCATTGGCCGTGGTACAGGCCCTGTTCGGCCAGCTCCCGCGCGGCATCGAGGATGCAGCTGCGCAGGGTATCGACGATCTGGTCCACCTGGGCGTGGGTGATGATCAGCGGCGGCGACATCACGTTCAGGTGCATGATCGGCCGCACCAGCAAGCCCTTGGCCTGGGCCCGCACATGGATACGCTCGCCGATGTTCACTTCGTCGGGGAATAGCGCCTTGGTCTGTTTGTTGCTCACGAACTCGACGCAGGCCATCAGCTTCATGCAGCGCACCTGGCCCACCAGCGGCAGGTCGGCCAGGGTCTGCAACTGCTGCTCCAGGTAGCTGCCGACATCGTTTACATGGGCCAGCAGGTTTTCCCGCTCGATGATCTCGATGTTCTTCAGCGCCGCCACGCAGCACACCGGGTGCCCGCTGTAGGTGAAACCGTGGGTGAAGCAGCGGCCCTTGCCGGGTTCGGCGATCACCTTCCACAGGCGCTCGGAGAAGATGCAGGCGCCCAGCGGCAGGTAGGCCGAGGTCAGGCCCTTGGCGGTGGTGATGATGTCGGGCGTGACGCCGAACAAGGCCTCGGAGGCGAAGAAGGTGCCCAGCCGGCCGAACGAGGTCACCACTTCGTCGGCGACGAACAGGATGTCGTAGGTCTGGCACACCTGCCACATGCGCTGGAAGTAGCCTTCGGGCGGGATGATCACCCCGCCCGAGCCCATGATCGGCTCGGCGAAGAAAGCGGCGACGTTGTCGGCGCCCAGCGAGAGGATCTTGTCCTCGAACTCGGCCACCAGGAAGTCGAGGAACTCGGCCTCGTCCATGTCGTCGGCGGCCCGGTAGAAGTTGGGGTTGGACACGTGGTGAATCAGCTCGTGGGCGTAGTCGAACTCCGGCACCCGGTCGGCGGCCTTGTTGCCGATCGACATGGTCAGGCAGGTGGAGCCGTGGTAGGCGTTGTAGCGGGCGATCACGTGTTTCTTGTGCGGCTTGCCGCGGCAGTTCTGGTAGTACTGGATCAGCCGGTAGGCGGTGTCTACTGCGGTGGAGCCGCCGGTGGTGAGGAACACATGATTGAGGTCGCCCGGCGCCAGGCTGGCGAGTTTCTCGCACAGTTCGATGGCCTTGGGGTTGGCCATGTCGGAGAACGGGTTCGAGTAGGCCAGTTGGCGCACCTGGTCGGCGATGGCCAGGGCCATTTCCTCGCGGCCCAGGCCGATGTTGGTGCACCACATGCCGCCGACGGCATCGAGGAAGCGGTTGCCCTCGGTGTCCTGGATGTAGGCGCCTTCACCGGCCTGGATGTTCAGCGCGCCCTGCTCGGCGTGCTCGTCGAACACATGGTAGCCGTGCATGTAGTGGGCCTTGTCGGCCTGCACCAGGCGGTCGTTGTCAACGGTGGCGGCCAGCTTGCGAATGGGGGTAGCCATGAGCGGTTCCTTGTCGAAGCGATACGGTGAAAGGTGTCAGATGCCGGTCTTGACCGTGCTCCAGACCCGAGTGATGGCGCGCATGGCCTGCGGGTCCTGGGCTTTCTGGGTGAACAGGCGTTCGCGGGTCTGGTCGTCCGGGTAGATCGCCGGGTCGTTGCGGATATCGGCCTGCACCAAGGGCGTGGCGGCAGCATTGCTGTTGGCGTAGTGGATGTAGTTGGTCACCTCGGCCATGGTCTTGGGTTGCAGCAGGTATTCGATGAAACGGTGGGCATTGGCCGCATGCGGCGCATCGCTGGGCAGGTAGAGGCTGTCGAACCAGATCAGCGAGCCTTCCTTGGGGATGAAGAACGCCAGGTTGATGTCCTTCTTCGCTTCCACCGCGCGGGCCTGGGCGGTGGCGTAGTCGCCGGACCAGGTCAGGGCCATGCACACGTCGCCGTTGGGCAGGCTGGTGAGGTAGTTCACCGAATCGAACTTCTTGATGAACGGGCGGATGCCCAGCAGGACGTCCTGGGCCGCCTTGAGGTCGGCGGGGGCGGCGCTTTTCGGGTCTTTGCCGAGGTACTTGAGGGCCAGCGGAATGACTTCGCTGGGGGCGTCCATCAGGGTCACGCCACAGTCGGCGAAGCGCGAGACGATCTTGGGGTCGAACAGCATGGCCAGCGAGCCGATGGGCGCGTCGGGCATGCGCTGCTTGATCTTGTCGACGTTGTAGGTGATGCCCGAGCTGCCCCAGGTATAGGGCGCCGAATAGACCATGCCAGGGTCGTAGGCTTGCATGCTCTGCAGCACATGCGGGTCGAGGTTGGCCCAGCTGGGCAGCTTGGCCTTGTCCAGCGGCTGGAACACCTTGGCCTTGATCAGCGGCGGCACCAGGGAGGCGTTGAGCATCACCAGGTCGTAGCCGGAGCGGCCGGTGAGCAGTTTGGTCTGCACCGTTTCGTAGCCGTCGAAGGTGTCGTAGATCACCTTGATGCCAGTTTGCTTCTCGAAATCGGCGAGGGTGTTTTCGCCGATGTAGTCGGTCCAGTTGTACAACCTGAGTGTGTTGCCGTTGTCCGCCTCGCCGGCCAGGGTGGCAGTGGCGGTACAGCACAGCAACAGACTGGAAATCACCTTGAATGCCTTGCGCATAGCAACTCCATCATGTGATCAGGATCGGCTCGGGTGAGCGGATGGGGTAACTATCGGGGGATCGAAGGATGGGGGCCATACCCCGAATGGGTGGGGGGCGATGCGATTTTGTGTCGGGCCAACAAGGCGGACAGCGGAGATGCCACAGGCATGACTGGCCCGAAACAGATGTGGGAGCTGGCTTGCCAGCGATGCGCCGCGCGGGCGGCGCTCGATCTCATAGGCGCTGCAAAAACACCGGCGGACACCTGGTGGCCCTGTACCAATATCCCGCCATGCACCTGGAGGCCATTACCAAATCCTGATTTTTCAGGGCCGATAATGTGACGCCAAACAGCCTGTCTTGAGATCGCATGAGGGCCACCAAGTGCATGACGGCACCCTTGCAGCGCCCTCAAGATCGAGCGCCGCCCGCGCGGCGCATCGCTGGCAAGCCAGCTCCCACATCTGTTTCGGGCCAGTTATGCCTGTGGGATAGGCAGCGCCTGCCCTGTTGGCATGGCGCAATTTCTCGGTGGGCGCTGCTATTGCGGCTTCAGTGGATACAGCGCGTCGTCAAACTGCTCCAGGCGCGGGAACACCATCGGCAGATCATCCGAAAGCTGCTCCAGGCGCTGCCGGTAACTGCGCAGGAAATCCTTGCGCGCTTCATCACTGATATACGGCACATGCCACGCCACGAACGGCTCCAGCACCTCGAAGCCGACATAGGCCAAGGTGCCGCGCAGAATCGGCCGCAGCATGTCCTCCAGCGGCCCGTGGATCGCCCCTTCGCCAAACATGTGCTCACGCCCGCCCAGGGTCACGGTGACCAGCGCCCGCTTGCCCGCCAACCCACCCTGGTCATAGAAACGCTTGCCGCCGTAGCACACCCCCGACACCAGCACCCGGTCGATCCAGCCCTTGAGCATCGCCGGCGCCGAGAACCAGAAGATCGGGAAGTTCAGCACCAGCAGGTCGGCCCACAGCAGCTTGTCCAGCTCCTGCTGGATATCCGCCGCGATGGACCCGCTCTTCACCCCCAGCCGTTGCTCCAGCGCATACACCAGGTACTCCGGGTTCTCCCGGTGGCTGAAGTCTTCGGCGCTGGCCACCGGGTTCCAGCCCATCGCGTACAGGTCACTCACCTGCACCTCATGGCCCTGGGCACGGAAGGTCTCGGCCGCCTGGTCACGCAGCGCGGCAGTGAAGGATTGCGGCTCGGGATGAGCGTGAACGATCAGTACTTTCATGGATGTTCCTTAAACGGTTTCCAGGGGGGATTCGGTTTTACGGGCCGCCAGCAAACGGTCGAGCCAGTCGGGGTCCATTTCCGGCTCGCAGGAGAACAGCAAGCCGGTGTAGTCGCGGTACGGTGGCCGGAAGATCGCTTCGCGGCTGCCGTGGTCGACCACCCTGCCCCGCTGCATCACCAACACCTCGTCGGCGATGGCGCGCACGGTGGCGACGTCATGGGTAATGAACAGGTAGGCCACGCCCAGCTCGCGCTGGATGCGGTCGAGCAGCTTCAGCACGCCCTCGGCCACCAGTTGGTCGAGGGCCGAGGTCACTTCGTCGCAGATGATCAGTTGCGGCTCGGCCGCCAACGCCCGGGCGATGCAGATCCGCTGCTTCTGCCCGCCGGACAGTTCGCGTGGCAGGCGATCCATGTACTTGGCCGGTTCCAGGTCGATCATGCGCAGCAGCTCGGCGACCCGCTCGCGCAGCACCTTGCCCTTCAAGCCCAGATAGAAACTCAGCGGCCGGCCAATGATGTCGACGATGCGCTGGCGTGGATTGAGCGCGGTGTCGGGGATCTGGTAGATCATCTGGATACGCCGCAGCTGCTCCTTGCTGCGCTGGCGATAGTCCGCCGGCAGCGCTTGCCCCTCATACAGCACCTGGCCCGAGGTCGGCTGCAGCAGGCCGCTGATCAAACGTGCCGTGGTGCTCTTGCCACTGCCGGACTCACCGATCACCGCCAGCGTCTGGCCGCGATACAGCTTCAGCGAGACATCGTGCAGCACCGGCTGATGGCCATAACTAGCATCGACCTGGCGCACTTCCAGCAGCGGCTGTTCATGGCTGGGGCAGGCCTTGGCAGAGGTATGGAAATTGCGCACCGCCCACAGCGATTGGGTGTAGGCCTGCTGCGGCGCACTGAGCATGGTGCGGGTCTGCGCCTCTTCCACCAGGCTGCCATGGCGCAGCACCATGATCCGGTCGGCCATCTGCGCCACCACCGCCAGGTCGTGGCTGATGTACAGCGCGGCACTGCCGAAGGTCTTCACCGCATCGCGGATCGCCGCCAGCACCTCGATCTGGGTGGTGACGTCGAGCGCCGTGGTCGGCTCGTCGAAAATGATCAGGTCCGGGTGGCAAGCCATGGCCATCGCCGTCATCACCCGCTGCAACTGGCCGCCGGACAACTGGTGCGGGTAGCGCTGGCCGATGTGCTCGGGGTCGGGCAGGCGCAGGATACGGTAAAGCTCGACCGCCTCGGCCTCGGCCTGGGCGCGGTCGATACCGCCGTTGATCACGGCGGTTTCCACATGCTGGTCGATCAGCCGGTGCGCCGGGTTGAACGAGGCCGCCGCGCTCTGCGCCACGTAGGCGATGCGCAGGCCGCGCAGCTTGCGCAGGGTGTCGGCGCTGGCCTGGAGCAACTCGATGCCATCGAAGCACACACTGCCGCCGGTGATCCGGCAACCGTCGCGCACATAGCCCATGGCGGCCAGGCCCAGCGTGGACTTGCCGGCCCCGGACTCGCCGATAAGGCCCAGTACCTCGCCGCGCTTGAGGGTCAGGTCGATGCCTTTGATCAGCGGGTGCCAGGCGTTTTCGTAATGCCCTTCGATACGCAGGTCACGGATCGTCAACAAGGTGTCTTGGCTCATGCTCAGCACTCCTTCAGGCCACTGGACAGGTGCAGCACCCAGTCGACGACAAAGTTCACGCTCACGGTGATCAACGCCACCGCCAGGGCCGGCAGCAGCGGGCTGACGTCACCGAAGGTGATCAGCACCGCGTTGTCGCGCACCATGCTGCCCCAGTCGGCAGTGGGCGGCTGGATGCCCAGGCCGAGGAACGACAAGGCGCTGATGAACAGGAAGACGAAGCAGAAGCGCAGGCCAAACTCGGCGATCAAAGGCGCCGCGGCGTTGGGCAGCACTTCGCGGCTGACCAACCACCACAGCCCCTCACCGCGCAGCCGCGCGGCCTCGACGAAGTCCTGCACCACCACGTTCATGGCCACCGCCCGCGCCAGGCGGAACACCCGGGTGGCGTCCAGCAGCGCGATCACCAGCACCAGCGAGGTGGCCGTGGTGCCGACTACGCTGAGGATCAGCAAGGCGAAGATCAGTTGCGGGATGGCCATCAGGATGTCCACCACCCGTGACAGGCCCTGGTCGATCCAGCCGCCCTTGATTGCCGCGATCAGCCCGCACAGGCCGCCCAGCAGGAACGCCAGGGTGGTGGTCAAAAAGGCGATGCCCAAGGTATTGCGGGCGCCGTACAGCAGGCGGCTGAACATGTCGCGGCCGAGGTTGTCGGTGCCCAGCAGGAACTCCGGGCCCCAGGGCGCGAACCCCTCGCCCACCACCTGGGTTTCGCCGTAGGGCGCCAGCAGTGGCGCGAACAGCGCCACCAGCAGGTAGGCGACTATCACCAGCAGGCCGAACTTGGCGCTCAGGGGCGCGCGCAGCAAAGGTGTGATCAGGCTCATGGTCTACCCCTTCGGGTGCATCAGGCGTGGGTTGCTGGCGATCGACAGCACGTCGGCGCCGGTATTGAGCAGGATGTAGGTGCCGGCGAAGATCAGGCTGCAGGCCTGCACTACCGGGATGTCGCGCTTGGCCACCGAGTCCACCAGCAACTGGCCCAGGCCCGGGTAGACGAACACCACCTCCACCACCACCACGCCCACTACCAGGTACGCCAGGTTCAGCGCCACCACGTTGACGATCGGCGCCAGGGCGTTGGGCAAGGCGTGCCTGAAAATGATCCGCGCAGGCGACACGCCCTTTAGCCGGGCCATCTCGATGTAGGGGCTGGCCAGCAGGTTGATCAACGAGGCGCGGGTCATGCGCATCATTTGCGCGATGACCACCAGGCTCAGGGTCGCCACCGGCAGCAGCGACACCTGCAGCACCTCCCCCAGCGACGCGCCCGGCGCCAGACTGGAGATGCCCGGCAGCCATTCGAGCTTGACCGCGAACACCAGGATCAGGATGTAGGCGACGAAGAACTCCGGGAACGACACCGCGCTCAGCGCACCGGTGTTCAGCAGCCGGTCGAACCAGCTGTTGCGGTAAAGCGCCGCGAGCATGCCCAGCAGCAACGCGGTGGGCACCGAGAACAGCGCCGCCAGCAGGGCCAGGCTGAAGGTGTTGCCCAGCCGCGCGCCGACCAGCTCGACGATCGGCCGCTGGTTGGCCAGGGACACGCCCAGATCGCCGTGCAGCAGGCGCCAGGCCCACTGCACGAAACGCTGCACGGGCGACAGGTCGAGCCCCAGTTGGGCGCGGAACGCCGCCACGGTTTCCGGGGTGGCCGACTGGCCGAGCATGGCCTGGGCGATATCGCCCGGGAGCATGCCCACGGCCAGGAAGATCACCACCGACACCGCGAACAGCGACAACAGGCCCAGGGCCAGGCGCTGCATCAGTAACTTGCCAAGGGTATTCACCATTGCACTCCTTCAACGCACGCGAAGTTCAGGCCTGCCACCAGCGCTCGATCACCCGCAGGCCATCGAGTTCGCCGTAGGGTGCGGTCTGCCCGCCATGCACCACCCGGGTCGAGCGTGCGGCCACGGAGCTGGCGAACAGCGGCACGATCGCCCCGCCATCGTCGCGGCACAGCGCCTGCATCTCGTTGTACATCTCGCGGCGCAGCGTCTCGTTCATCTCGCCGCGGGCGGCGTTGAGCAGTTGGTTGAAGCGCGGGTTGTCCCAGTGGGTCTCGTTCCACGCCGCGCCCTTGGCGTAGCCGATGCTGAACATGCGGTCGGCGGTCAGGCTGGAGTACCAGAACGAGGTGGTGAAGGGTTGTTTCATCCAGACATTGGAGAAGATGCCATCGGCCGGTTCGCGCACCACGTCGATGTCGATCCCGGCCTGGCGCGCCTGCTCCTTGAACAGCACCGAGGCATCCACCGCGCCGCTGTAGGCGGCATCGGAGGCCTGCAGGCGCACCTTGAGGCTGTCCATGCCGGCCTGGCGCAGATAGAAGCGCGCCTTGTCCGGGTCGTAGGCGCGTTGTTCCAGGGCCGGGTTGATGAAGCGGTTGGCCGGCTGCAGCGGATGGTCGTTGCCGACCTGGCCGTAGCCATACAGCACCGAGGCCAGCAGCGCCTCGCGGTCGACCGCGTGCTTGAGGGCCAGGCGCACGTTGTTGTCCTTGAACTGTGCGCTGTCGGTGAGCATCGGGAAGGTGTAGTGCTGGGCGCCCTTGGTTTCCTCGATCACCAGTTTCGGGTTGCGCTTGAGCAGGGCCACGGTCTTGAGGTCGACCTTGTTGATCACATCGACCTTGCCGGTGACCAGGGCGTTGACCCGCGCGGCGCCGTCGGCGATGGCGAGCAGCTCGGCGCTGGCGAAGTGCGCCCTGCCCGGCTTCCAGTAGTCGGGGCTGCGCTCCAGGTCCATGCGCACGCCCGGCTCGAAGCCCTTGATGCGGTAGCCGCCGGTGCCGATGCCGGCCTGCCAGTCGGCCAGGCCATCTTTGGCAGGCATTATCACCAGGTGGTAGTCGGCGACCACGTAGGCGAAGTCGGCGTTGCCCGAGTGCAGTTCGAACACCACGGTGTCGGGGGCGCTGGCGTGAACCTGGGCGACGTCGCCCAGTACGGTCTTGGCGGCCGAGGTGGATTTCTCGCCCAGGTGGTGCTGGATCGAGGCGACCACATCGTCGGCGGTGAGGGTCTTGCCGTTATGGAAGGTCACGCCCTGGCGCAGGGTGAAGGTCCAGGTTTTCGCGTCCGGGCTCGAGACCCAGCGCTCGGCCAGCTCAGGGATGGCGGTGCCGTCCACGGCGATTTCGGTGAGGGTGTTGTACACCGCCGAGAAGCCGATGAAGGTGAAGGTGTCGACCCAGGAGCCCGGGTCCTTGGAGTCGGTAGTGCTGCCCCCCGCCAGGCCCAGGCGCAGGGTGCCACCGGGTTTTGGCGTGGCCTCGGCGGCATGACCGCCCAGTGGCAGGCCGAGGGAAAACGCCCCGGCGATGGCCGCGGCGGCGGCGCTGTATTTCAGGAAGTCCCGGCGCGGCAAACCGCCGTCGAGAATGGCCTGAGGACTGTTCTTGTTGTTATCGCTCATGCATGTGCCCCTGTTGAACCGCAAGGAATTGTTGTTCGGTCAAAGCGGAGTGCGTAGAAGCTGTGTATTATTTGTAATTGTTACCGTAACAAATACATTAGCGGCACGACAAGCTGTTTTCCAAAGGGCCCGAGCAGGGCAATTTTCATCGTGTAACATGAGCGTTTTCGCAGGGAGCCACTTCCTCCATGAGCCAGTCGACCCGCCTGATCACGGCTTCGTACATTCTCTCGTTCGTGGCGGCCAATGCCCCGCAGAAGCTGCGCACCGAGACCATCGCCAAGTGGGTGAAAGTGCACCCCACCCGCGTGCGCGGGCTGGTGTCGCAGATGGTCAAGGCCGATATCCTCACCTCGTACCGCGGCGCCCAGGGCGGCGTGACCCTGGCCCGCCCGCCGCAGCAGATCACCCTGCGCGAGGTGTATGACGCGGTGCAGGAAAGCTCGCTGATCGCCGAGAAGATCGACAACCCGTTTGCCGGGCTGGAGGATCACTGCAAGGTGTTCGAGGTGTTCACCCGGTTGTTCGCGATGCTGGAGCAGAACATGCGGTTGGACTTGGGGGCGATCACCGCGGATCAGCTATTTGTGGCGTTTGATACCCCGCAGGAGCAGGTTGTGTAGCAGCAGGCTTCAAAGCCCACCCAGCAATCACGCCAGGCAAACAAGGCGGACAGCGATGAAATCACAGGAGTAACTGGCCCGAAACAGATGTGGGAGCTGGCTTGCCAGCGATGCGCCGCGCGGGCGGCGCTCGATCTCACAGGCGCT
>NZ_JBOBDM010000060.1:0-37327 GCF_050586605.1 Pseudomonas sp. ES1
ACCCGCCTTCCCGCCGATAGGCCCTCGAATGCGACACAAGGCCGGCAGGGGTCTTACAACCTCAACTCCCCCGGCGTCGCCCCGAACAACTGCTTGAACGCCGCAATGAAGGCCGACGTGGAGTCATAGCCACAGCCCAAGGCCGCGTCCGTCACACTCTCCCCCGCCTCCAGCAGCGCCAGCGATGACAAAAGGCGCATGCGCTGGCGCCAGTTGCGAAAGCTCAACCCCGTCTCACGCTGGAACAGGCGCATCAAAGTCTTCTCCGACACCCCCAACTGCACCGCCCATTGCTGCAAGGTCTGCGGCTGGTCGGGCGCGGCGATCAGCCCGTTGCACAGCGCCAGCAGGCCGGGATGGCGGGGCAACGGCAGGGAGAACGCGACTTGCGGCAAGTGGCGCAACTGGTCGAGCAGCACCGCCACCAAGCGTGCCTCGACACTGTCCCCTTCGGGGTAGTCCACGGCAAAGGTGCAGAACTGCTTGATCAGCTCCCGCGCCAGCGGCGTCACCTCCAGCACCCGGCACTCCTGCGTGGCCCAGGGGCAGGCATCGCGGCGCACGTACAGGCTGCGCATCTCGGCCTGCATCGAAGTCACCACCTCGTGCTCGGCCCCCGCCGGTATCCACACCCCCCACTGCGGCGGGGCGAAGTAGCTGCCGTCACGGGTATAGACCCCAAGCACGCCGCTGATGGCGTAGGAGAACTGCACCCAGTCATGCTGGTGGCGCGTGGTCCAGGAGCCTGCACCTAGGCTTTCGGCACGGGCGTAGAGTGGCCTGGGCAGATGGTCCAGGGCGGGGATGGGGCGCGGGGCGGGGGTCTGTCCGACGGTCGACATGGCTGAGCCTGTTGTTTCTGATCGGACAAGACTAACAGCCCCGCGCCGGCTTAGCGCTCGACGATGGCCGTCACCCCCTGCCCGCCCGCCGCGCAGATCGAAATCAGCCCACGCCCCTTGCCGCGCCCGGCCAACAGCTTGGCCATGTTGGCCAGGATGCGCCCGCCGGTCGCCGCAAACGGATGCCCGGCGGCCAGCGAGCTGCCCTTTACATTGAGCTTGCTGCGGTCGATGGCCCCCAACGGTGCGTCCAGCCCCAGGCGCGTGCGGCAGTAGTCGGGGTCTTCCCAGGCCTTGAGCGTGCACAGCACCTGCGCGGCGAAGGCTTCATGGATCTCGTAGAAATCGAAGTCCTGCAGGCGCAGGCCGTTGCGCGCCAGCAGCCGTGGCACCGCATACACCGGCGCCATCAGCAGACCCTCCTGGCCGTGGACGAAATCGACGGCGGCGTTCTCGCCATCGACCAGATACGCCAGCACTTCCAGGCCATGGGCCTGGGCCCAGTCATCACTGCCCAGCAGCACCAACGAGGCGCCATCGGTCAACGGCGTGGAATTGCCTGGCGTCAGGCTGCCCTGGCCGCTGCGATCGAACACAGGCTCAAGCCTGGCCAACTGTTCCAGAGTGAGGTCGGGGCGCAAGTTGTTGTCGCGGGTCAGGCCCAGGTAAGGCGTCAGCAGGTCCTCGTGCCAGCCTTCGGCGTAGGCGGCGGCCAGTTTCTGGTGGCTCTGCAGCGCCAGTTCATCCTGCGCCGCCCGCTCGATGTGCCAAAGCTGCGCCATGCGTTCGCAATGCTCGCCCATCGACAGCCCGGTACGCGGTTCACCGTTGCGCGGCAGTGCGGGTTTCAAGTGCCTTGGGCGCAACTTGAGGAAGGGCTTGAGACGTTCGCCCAGCGTCCGGCCACGGTGGGCCTGCAGGAGGATCTGGCGCAGGCCCTCATTGACCGCGATCGGTGCATCGGAGGTGGTGTCGACGCCGCCGGTAATGCCACTGTCGATCTGCCCCAGGGCAATTTTGTTGGCGACCAGTAGCGCGGCCTCCAGCCCCGTGCCGCAGGCCTGCTGGATATCGTAGGCCGGGGTGCATGGCGACAGGCGCGAGCCGAGCACACATTCGCGGGTCAGGTTCATGTCGTGGGAATGCTTGAGCACCGCCCCGGCCGCCACTTCACCAAGGCACAGGCCGTGCAGGCGATAACGCTCGATGAGGCCCTCCAGCGCCGCCGTCAGCATCGCCTGGTTGCTGGCCCGGGCGTAGGCGCCATTGGAGCGTGCGAAGGGAATCCGGTTACCACCCAGGATCGCGACCCGGCGAGTTGAACGCATGCCTGTAACTCCAGAAGCAAATTGATCCGTAAGCGTAGTTCTTTTCGCCTGGTAGAACGCCCCTGCCACAAACATGGTCCACACTTGCATGCTTGCCTTCAGGGAGATCCGTACATGAGTGATCGCTATCTCGGCTTTGCCAACTCCAACCTCGGCCGGCGCCTGGTCGATGCCCTCGGCCTGCCACGCCCGGCCCCGCTGGAACGCTGGCAGCCAGGCCGCCTGCGCCCGGTGGAAGGTGCCCTGGTGCTGGGCGGCGGGCCACTGGCCAGGCAGGTGGAGAGCATTGCCCCGCGCCTGACAGCCGAATGCTACAGCTTCAATGACGACAGCCTGCAATCGCCGGCCTGGGTCGCCGGCCTTGGGCCAAAACCCAAGGCGCTGGTGTTCGATGCCAGCGCGCTGGCCGATAGCGACCAGCTCAAGCAATTGCGCGAATTCTTCCAACCGCTGCTGCGCAGCCTGGCGCCTTGCGCCCACGTGGTGATCCTCGGCCGCCCCCCGCAGGCCACCGACGACCCGCAGGCCGGCGTTGCCCAACGCGCCCTGGAAGGCTTCAGCCGTTCGCTGGGCAAGGAGCTGCGCAACGGCGCCACCGCCAACCTGCTGTATGTCAGCGCCGATGCCGAGGACCAGCTGGAGGGTGCGCTGCGCTTCTTCCTTTCGCCCAAGAGCGCCTTCATCAGCGGCCAGGTACTGCACCTGGGCGCCTGCAACGCCCAGGTTGCTGACTGGACCCGCCCGCTCGCCGGGCGCCGGGCCCTGGTCACCGGCGCCGCCCGTGGTATCGGCGCGGCCATCGCCGAAACCCTGGCCCGTGATGGCGCCGAGGTGACACTGCTCGACGTGCCCCAGGCGCAAAAAGACCTCGACGCCCTCGCCGAGCGCCTGGGTGGCCGCGCCCTGGCCCTGGACATCTGCGCCGCCGACGCCGCCACGCAACTGGTCGAGGCGCTGCCCGATGGCCTCGATATCCTCGTGCACAACGCCGGCATCACCCGCGACAAGACCCTCGCCAACATGACCCCGGAATACTGGGACGCGGTGCTGGCGGTCAACCTCAAGGCGCCGCAAGTGCTCACCCAGGCGCTGTTCGAGGCTGGCAAGCTGCACGATGGCGCACGCATCACCCTGCTCGCCTCGGTCAGCGGCATCGCCGGCAACCGTGGCCAGGCCAACTACGCGGCGAGCAAGGCCGGGCTGATCGGCTTTGCCCAGGCCTGGGCACCGACACTGGCCAAACTCGGCGCCAGCATCAACGCAGTGGCCCCCGGTTTCATCGAAACCCACATGACAGCCGCCATGCCCATGGGCCTGCGCGAGGCCGGGCGGCGCCTGAGCTCGCTGGGCCAGGGCGGGCTGCCGCAGGATGTCGCCGAAGCCATCGCCTGGCTCAGCCAGCCGGGTTCGGGGGCGGTCAACGGCCAGGTCCTGCGCGTTTGCGGGCAGGCACTGATAGGAGCCTGACATGACCTTGACCTGGCACGACCTGCACAGCCCCGACGCGCGGGCCAACCTGTACCTGCGCGCCCTGCGCAAACGCAAGATCAGCGCCACGCAGCTCCCCGAGCAAGGCTTGCGCTGCTTCCTGCGGGTCGACCCGAACCACCTGGCGGCCTACCGCCGGCTCTGTCACTTCCCCGACGATGGCCGCCTGCCGGGCACCTACCCGCACATCATGGCGTTCACCCTGCAGTTGCAACTGCTGACCGCCAACGCCTTCCCCTTCCCGCTGCTGGGCATGGTGCATCTGCATAACAGCATCGAAGTGCTGCGCCCGCTCGGCGGCATCGACGGGCTGCGGTTCGCCGTGCATGCACAGAACCTGCAGGCGCACGAAAAAGGCGGCACGTTCGACCTGATCACCGAGGCCGAGGATGGCCTGGGCCTGCTCTGGCGCGAGACCAGCCGCATGCTGGTGCGCGGGCTGAAACTCGACGCCAGCGCGCAGCCAACCAGCGAAAGCGAACCCGCGGAGCTGCCCGAAGCCACCCGCTGGTACGCCGACAGCGATATCGGCCGGCGCTACGCCCGGGTGTGCGGTGACTACAACCCGATCCACCTGAGCGCGGCCAGCGCACGCCTGTTCGGTTTCCCCAGGGCCATTGCCCACGGCATGTGGAGCAAAGCCATGGCGCTGGCGGCGCTGCAGGGCCATCTACCGAAGGCCGGTTATGGCTTCGAAGTGGATTTCCACAAGCCGGTGCGCTTGCCTTCGGAAGTGATACTCAGCGCCAGTGCGGCGGCGCCAACCGGTGAGCTGCGCTTGGATGGGCATGGCGGATTGCTGCACATGGTAGGTCGCTGGCGCTCATGCTGATCATCGCGCGGGGCAAGCGTGGGAGCGGCGGTGCGCCGATTCGACTTGCCCCGCGATGAGGCCTGCGCTGATGTCACTTGCTTTACCCTCGACCTCGCCGGAAGCTATGCGCCACGAGGAGAACCCCGATGAACCTGCAAGAACTGACCGAACGCCTGCACCGGATCCGCGACACCAACGACTGGCGCGGCTTCCACAGCCCGAAGAACCTGGCCATGGCCGCCAGCGTGGAAATGGCCGAGCTGGTGGAAATCTTCCAATGGTTGAGTGAAGACCAGTCACGCCAGTTGCCCCCGGAGCAACTGGCCCATGCTGGCCAGGAGGTCGGCGACATCGTCCTCTACCTGTTGCTGCTGTGCAGCGAGCTGGGCCTGGACATGAACGACGTGGTACGGGCCAAGCTGGCCGACAGCGAGAGGCGCTTCGGCAAATGAACGACCGTCACTTCGATGAACTGGCCACCCGCTTCGCCGAGAAGATCTACGGTGGCGCCAAGGGTGCGATCCGCCTGGCGGTGCTCCAGGCCGACCTCGCCGACGCCCTGCCCGACCGCCCGCTGCGCATCCTCGACATCGGCGCTGGCCTGGGCCACATGGCCCTGTGGCTGGCCCAGCGCGGCCACCAGCTGACCCTGGCCGAGCCCGCCGAGCCTATGCTCGAAGGCGCCCGTACCCGCTTCGCCGAAGCCGGCGTGCAGGCCACGTTCATCCAGGCGCCGTGGCAGGACCTGCTCGGCCAGTTGACCGAGCCCTACGACCTGGTGCTGTGCCACGCGGTGCTGGAATGGCTGGCTGAACCGGAAAGCATCCTGCCGGTACTGCACCAGCTGACCGCCCCCGGCGGCTGGCTGTCGCTGGCGTTCTACAACCGTGACGCGCTGGTCTACCGCAACCTGCTCAAGGGCCACTTCCGCAAGTTGCGCAGCAACCGCCTGGCCGGTGAAAAGCAGAGCCTGACCCCGCAAAAACCACTTGATCCGCGCCAATTGCGGGCGCAACTTGAACCTCTGTGGCAGGTTGAAAGCGAAAGTGGCGTGCGCGTGTTCCACGACTACATGCCCAAGGAATTCCAGGACAAGGCCGAGCTGCTCGACCTGCTGGAAATGGAACTGGCGCACCGCCGTCACCCGAGTTTTGCCGGGCTCGGCCGCTACCTGCACTGGATCTGCCGCCCGCATTGACCCCAACGGCCAGGAGGAACCATGCCGTACCGCTTGCTCTGCCTGGCCCTCTTGCCGTTCGCCCTGGCCGCCTGCCAAAGCAGCAACCCCTACGTGGCCAGTGGCAACCCCATCCCGCCGGCCCCGCCCCAGGCCGCCAGCACCTTCGATGCCAGCGCCTACCCGACGCCACCGCGCGACTATGGCCGCTACCGCAGCTGGAGCTGGCGCGACAACCAGCAGCCCATCGGCCTGGCCAACGGCGAACCGGGGCAACTGGCCGACGCGGTGAGCAGCGCCCTCGATCAACAAGGCCTGCGCCCGGCCCGGGGTGGCGCGCCAGACTTGCTGGTCAGCGCCGACATCCGCCTGGAACGGCGCCTGCGCCAGGTGCGCGACTACGACAGCTACGACCCCTACTACGGGCCCTACCCGTACGGCAGCGTCGGCTACGGCGGCTACCGCAACGGCTACGGTGCCTATGGCAGCGTGCCGATCGTGCGCACCTACCAGGTCGAGGTCATGGTGGTGCGCATCGACCTGTTCGACGCGCGCAACGGCCAGCCGGTGTGGAGCGCCAGCGCCGAAAGCGGCAGCGACAAGGACTCGCCGCGCGAGCGCGAGAGCGCCCTGCGCGAATCGGTGAGCAAGGCACTGAGCGGCTATCCTCCCAGTTAACTTTTTAACGGAGAACCATCATGTTGCGACGTCTCGTTGTACTGTCCTTCGCGCTGCTGCTCGGTGCCTGTGCGAGCAACAACGTCCAGCAGGATTTCGATGCCAGCCGCGATTTCGCCGCCTACCGCAGCTGGGCCTGGCAGGAGCCCGGCCTGCAATACCGGCCGGATGACCCGCGGATCAAGAGCGACCTCACCGAACAGCGCATCCGCCAGGCCGTCGCCGGCCAGCTCGACCAGCGCGGCCTGCGCCCGGTACAGGGCAACGCCAAACCTGATGTGAAAGTGCGCGCCTATCTGATCGTCGAGGACCGCCAGCAGCAGGTCACCACCAACTACGGTGGCGCCTGGGGCGGCTATTGGGGGGGCTACTGGGGCGGCCCGATGTACAACGAGACCCGCAGCGTCGACTACAAGGTGGCGACCATCCAGGTGGACATGTTCGATGGCCGCGACGGCAAGCTGGTGTGGCGCGGCAGCGCCGAGCAGATCATGAACAACTACCCGCCCAGCCCACAGGAACGCAACACAGCGATCCAGAAAACCGTGACCCAGGTATTGAGCAACTACCCACCCCATTGATTGAGTGGTTGTCCCCATCGCCGGCAAGTCGGCTCCCACAGGTGTGGCGCATGTCTGCAGAGCGGCGCTGTACCTGTGGGAGCCGGCTTGCCGGCGATAGGCCGGTACAGACAGTCCACGACCTATACCCCAATCAAGGCAACATGCCACCACCTTGACTACACTCCCTGCACCGCCGCCGTGCTGCCAGGCCACTGGCCGGCAAAGGAGTGCCTGTGGTTGCCCATCCCGCAATACGCCAACGCGGCGCGATCGGCCTGATGGCCGCACTGACCCTTGGCCTGGCCCTGCTGTTCATGCTGCTCACCGTCGACAGCGGACGCCTGTACCTGGAACAACGCAAGCTGCAGCGCATCGCCGACATGGCCGCGCTGGAGGCCGCCGAGCATGGCGGCGTCTGCAGCGGCGCCGGCGTCCAGGCCTCGGTCCTGGCCCGCAACGCTGCCACCCGCAACGGCCATTCCGTCAACAACCCATTGATCGCCAGCTGTGGCTACCTGCGCACCGGCACTGACAACCTGCGGGTGTTCAACGCCGATAACAGCCGCCCTGAAGCGATCAAGGTCGAGGTCCGCGAGCAGGTGACCACCAGTGCCGCCGGCGGCCTGTTCAGCCTGATCGATGGCAACTTCTCGCGCACCACCACGCTGCATGCCAGCGCGGTGGCGGCCAAGCCCGCGCCGCCACAGGCGATGCTGCGAATTCGCAGCACCCTGGCAACCCTCGACTCGCGCCACTCAACCTTGCTCAATGCCCTGCTCACCAGCCTGGGCGGCAATGTCCAGCTCAACCTGGCCGGCTGGCAGGGCATTGCCGATACCCAGATCAACCTGCTCAAGTACCTCGATCAACTGGCAGTCGAGTTGAAGCTCAAGGCCGGTGATTACGACAAACTGCTCAACACCGATGCCACGGTCACCGAGTTGCTCAATGCCGCCGTCAAAGTCCTGCAGCAGAGCAGTTCGACACTCGGTGTCGCCACCAACCTTGGCAACGTTGCAGTCGGAACCCCCGGCGGCAAGCTGCATCTGGGCGACATCCTGAACATCCAGAACGGCACGGCGCAGGCCGGCCTGGACAGCAGTATCCAGCTGTTGCAACTGGTCCAAGGGGTGATCCAGTTGGCCGTGAGCAAGAATGCCGCCAACGTCGACCTGCCTATCAGCGTACTGGGGCTGGTCAATGGCCGGGTCCAGATGAAAGTGATCCAGCCCGAACAGGTCTCGGCAGTGGGCAACCCCGCCACCGACGTGATCGAAGTGCATACCGCGCAGGTGCAGGCACTGGTATCGCTCGACCTGCCACTGCTCGATGGCGTGCTTGGCTTGGTCAATGCTGTGACCAGCCTGGCCGCCCCGCTGACCTCGGTGCTCAACGACCTGCTGCACTTGAATCTGGTGGGTGTGGTCCAGTCGCTGACCTGTGCGTTGGGGCTCAGCCAGTGCAAGTACGTCGACGTGAAAGTCGTGCCGGACAAAGCATCACTGCACATCGGCATCGAAGTGGCCAAGGCAGAAAGCCGAGTGAGCGACTACCGCTGCCAAGCCGACAAACGCCTTACCGCCACCACCCGCAGCGCAGCCGCCGTCGTGACCATCGGCAGGTACAAGGATGCGAACACATTGTTCCTGAATGGGAGTTCAGCGCTCACCCCATTGCCCCTGGTCGATATCGGCATCAAGACCTGCGGCCCATTGGGCGCCGCCTGTACCCGCGCAGCTTTCGCCGGGGGCGGCCTTGGGCTCAAGGCCAACGCGCCGATCCTGCAGGCAACGGTCACCCCGTTACTGTTCGAAGGCGCTTCTGCACCACCGGATATCAACCAGCTGCCGGCCTACTTGCGCATGAGCAACCAGAATGTGGTCAGCAGCCTGACAACCACGTTTGCGGGCGTAGAGATAGAAGCCTACAAGCCTGGCGTCAGTAATGTGTTCGGTGACCTGATGACCCTGGTGGCCGGCACGCTCACTACCGTGAAAGGGATCCTGGAGCCGCTAATCAGGGGCCTGCTCAGCCCACTGATCGATCCCTTGCTCAACGTGCTGCTCAAGACCCTGGGCATCGACCTGGCCAACGCCCAGGTCGGCGCCAACCTAAGTTGCAGCAGCGGGCACGCTCAACTGCTGCTGTGAAGCGGCAGTTCAACCCGGAAACACGCACCCTCGTCGCTGTTGGCCACCGACAGGCTACCGCCCATATGGCTGACGATCCCATGGCTGACCGACAGCCCAAGGCCAGTGCCGACCCCGGCCGGCTTGGTGGTGAAGAAGGGTTCGAAGATACGTTCGAGCAGATGCGGGTCGATGCCACCGCCGTTGTCTTCCACCAGCAGGCACAGGCGCGAGCCCAGCAAGGTCTGGCGCACACGGATCCACGGCTGCGCGCGGCGCTGCTCGAGCAAAGCGTCACGGGCGTTGACCATCAGGTTGATCAACACCTGTTCCAGCTGGTCCTGATGGCCGAACACCTGCGGTTGTTCGGCGGGCGCCTCGATGCACAGGTTCACGCCCTTGCCGCGCAGCCCCTCCTCGAGCAAGGCGCGGGCCCCTTCTACCGCGCCCCAGGCGCTGAAGCACTCACGCTCGGGCGCCGAACGCCGGCCATACACACGCATGTGCTCGACCAGCCGCGCGGCGCGCTCGATCTGGGCCTCGATCCGGCGCAGCTTCTGTTCCATGTACGCAGGCTCGGCAGTGCCGTTTTCCAGGCGTTGCAGCGCGTTGACCAGGGCCATGCGCATCACGTTGAGCGGCTGGTTGATCTCGTGCACCAGCCCGGTGGCCAGCTCGCCCAGCGTGGCCATTTTCGCCCCCTGCAACAATTGCTGCTGGCTGCGCCGCACCGCCGTGTTGTCACGGCCGACAGCCTGGATCTCCAGCAGGCGGCCCTGGGCATCGAACAGCCCGCGATCGGCCCACACCCACCAGGCCTGTTCACGGCCAGGCAGTTGCAGGCAAATTTCCGCGCTGCTCATCGGTTGCTCCGGGGTCAGCGCCTGCAAACGCTGGAGGAAGTCTTCACGCTGGCTGGCGGACAGCCACTGGCCCAGGTTCGCGCCCACCAGTTGCTCCGGCGTGCAGTGCAGGTAGTCGGCCAGGGGCCGGTTGCCGAACACCAGGCTCAGGTCCGGGCGGTAGCGGCAGATCATCGCTGGCGAGTCCTCCACCAGCACGCGATAGCGCTCCTCACTCTGGCGCGTGCGCTCAGCGGCCTCGGTCGCTTCACTGACATCCAGCCACAGCCCGACCACCTCCCGCGGCTGACCGAGGTCGTCGCGCAGCAGGCGCGCCTCATCGTGCATCCAGTGGTAGCCGCCAAGCTGATCGCGCAGGCGATAACGGCAGCGCACCTGGCCGTCGCGCAACAGGTCGCGGGTGCGCGCCAGCCACAGCGGCCGGTCATCCGGGTGCACCGCCAGGCCCGGCTGGCGCGCCAGTTCGCCGTCGGCCGGCCAGCCCAGCAACGGCGCCAGGCTGGCGCTGAAGAACTCGCTTTGCAGCGCGCCGTCGGCGTAGCGCTGCACGTAGATCACCGCCGGCGAACTGGCGATCAGGTTCTCCAGCCGGGCACGGGCAGTGCCGGCCTGATGTTCCTGGGTCTTGAGCGCGCTGATGTCGAGCAGAAAACCGCGCAACTGCTGCCCCTGCAACTGGCCGACCCATTGGAACCAGCGCTGCGCCCCCATGCCTTCGGCCTCGCCCAGGCGCAGGCTGAGGTTCAGCGCCAGCCCCTCACGCGCCTGCTGCAACGCCAATTGCGCGGGCTCACGGTCGGCCGGGTGCAGGCGCGCCAACCAGTGCCCTTCACCGACCTGGCACGGCAACGCCAGCGTCGTGGCCAGCGCCGGGTCGAGTTGCAACTGGCCGTCCAGCGGCCACTCCCACCAACCCGCCCCCAGTTGCTGCTGGAGGTCGTCGAGGTGGCTGGCCTGGTGCTGCAACTGCTGGTGTCGATGGCGCGCCAGCAGCGGCTCGACCAAGGTCCGCGCCAACGCCAGCGCCATGTCGGCCGGGGGCGTCTGCGTGGCCCCGGCGCACAGCAGCCAGGCCTCGGCATCCCGCCCTTGGCGGTAGGGCACCAGGAACAGCGAAAGCCCCCCGCAGCGCGCCAGCAGCTCGGGGTCATCGGCGACCTCGATCAAGGTCTGCGCAGGCAGTTGCCGCAGCCAGGGCTGCAGCCGACCATCGTCCGGCCAGGGCCACTGGTCCTCGTTGCTGGCGTAGTGGCGCCAGCCGCCCGGTTCACGCAGCATCAGCCGCAGCGAGGAGGCCTGCCAGTGTTCAGCCAGCGCCTGCAACTGCTCGCGGGTGGTCTGCAGCAAGCGCTCGGCGCCGCATTCACGCAGCGCATGGCCAATCTCCACCAGCAGTGGCCGCTGGCGGTCCCAGCGCTGCTCGCGCAGCAGGTCGCCAATATCGAACAGCTGCAGCAGCCAAGCCTCGCCGTGGCGCTGCAACCAGCCACGGGTATGCAGCGCCTGGCCCATGACGGTGTGGAAGTCCAGATCCAGCGGCTGCCCCTGCCAATCGCCGGGTTCGCCTTCGAGCACCAGCCAGCTGTGGCGTTGCAGGTAGTCGTGCACCCGTGCGGCGGACCGCCCGGGCAAGGCCAGCAAGGTCCGCAGCGGGCCAGCCAGGCGCAGCACCCGAGCCTGATCGTCGAGCCACAGTTGCAGGCCCACCGCCGGCACGTTGGGCAGCTCGGGTGCAGGGGACGGCGGCATGCGCCAACGGTCGAACAGGCCGCCCGTCACAGTTGCAGGCTCGCCTGGGCCTGCAGGCGCGCAGGCAGCTTGGGCACCTCGCCGATCAGCGGCAGCACCAGCACTGGCAATACCCGCTCCAGCCGATCACGGGGGTAGTCGATGGTGACCGTCAGCAGCTTGTCCGCCCCCACCACAACCCGGGTGTCGCCCGCCACGTTGAAGCCGAGGGCGTCGGGCATCCAGGCCAGTTGCCGGCTTATTACCTGGTGCGCCACCCCTTGCACGTCCAGGGCATAGGTGGCGCTTGCCGGGTCGACGGCCACGCAGCGACGCACCGCCTCGCTGCTGGCCTGGTTGAACGACTGCAGCATCAGCATCGGCAGGGCATAACTGACCAGCCCATAGAACACCGCGAAAAAAATCATGAAAACCGCGACAAACTCGATGGCTGCCGCGCCTTTTTGCCGTCCCGCCGGGCTTGCTTGCATGATCGCGTCTACCCTGACTGTGAGACCTGTCTGACAGCATAGAACCGTTCAACGAATAGGGATGGCAATTTGCCAATGCAAAGCATTGTTCTCCTGATGTGGCTTGCCTTGTGCACCGAACAAGATGTCCGTGAACGGCAGATTTCCAACGCCCTCACCCTGGGTGTCGCGACCTGTGCCCTGGCCTGGCTGTTCGCCACCGGCCACACCTGGATCGGCGCCGATGCCAGCGAGGCCGGCTGGGCCCTGGCCATCGTCATGCTGCTGACATTGCCCGGCTACATGCTCGGCCGTTTCGGGGCCGGCGACGTCAAGCTGATGGCCGCCCTGGCCCTGGCCACCAGCCCGCAATATGTGCTGGGTACCTTCATCGGCGCCGGTATCACCGTGCTGGCCTGGCTGCTGGGCCGGCGTCGGCTGTGGACCTTGCTCAATCCCAAACTGAAAAAACGCCTGCAGAAACTCGCTGAAGAAGTCGGCGACAAGCAGCCCTTTGCGCCTTATGTACTGGCCGGGTTTCTCCTGACGGCGGTTTGGATCCAATGAAGACTGAACGCTCGGCTAAGGTGTACAGTCCACGTACTTGATTGCAAAGTGCGACTACTTTTTTGTTGCCGGTGCCCGCGGCCCGGCAGCAAGACCGATACGACAGGGAGTTGATCGTGAACAAGTCCGTCAGTGAAGTGAAAGTGCTGGTTGTCGACGACCAGCCGATGATTGTCGAAGAGTTGTGCGACTGGCTGGAAAGTGAAGGCTATCGCTGCATCCCGGCCCATTCCACGGACCAGGCCATCGAGCAATACATCGCCGACGAAGCCATCGGCCTGGTGCTCTGCGACCTGCATATGCCCGAGCGCGATGGCATTGAGCTGGTCCGCGCGCTGAAGCAGATCGCCGGCAGCCAACGGATGTTCGAGGCAATCATGCTGACCGGCCGCGCCGACAAGCAGGATGTGATCCGCGCCCTGCGCGAAGGCTTCGCCGACTACTACCAGAAACCCATGGACCTCACCGAGCTGCTCGAAGGCGTGCGGCGCCAGGAACTCGCCTTGCTGGAGCGTCAGCGCAACTTTCGCGAACTGGGCAGCCTCAACCAGCGCTTACAGGGCCTGGCCGACTCCATCGACGAGCTCTACCAGGACCTGGAAAAAGCCCGAGGCCAGGGCGTGCATCGCCGCGCCACGGACATCGAGGAGGCCGAGCCGGAACTGCCATCGGCATTCGAGAAGCTGTCCCCGCGCCAGATGGAAGTGGCAAAGCTGGTGAGCAAGGGCAAGACCAATTACCAGATCGCCTGCGAGCTGGGCATCACCGAGAACACCGTCAAGCTCTATGTGTCACAGGTACTGCGCCTGACCCACATGCACAACCGCACGCAGCTGGCACTGGCGCTGGCGCCCGGCTCGTCGCCGCTGCACCAGCGCTTCACCACCCATTGACGGCCATCAACCGCCGTTGTTCGACGAACTGATCTTGGTCCAGCGATAGAAGTCCGGAATCTCGTACTTGTAGCTGTCCAGCCAGCGCTGCATGGACTGGTCGCGCTCCTTGTCGGTCTGCTGCTGGCGCACCGGCGAGGCCTGCCGATTGCTCGCCTGCACCTGCAACAGCGCCTCGGTGGCGGTTTCTGCCCGCGCTTGGCGCAGCGGCTGCTCGGCCTGTGCCAGCAGTGGCGTGGCCAGGCAGGCCAGGGCTATCCAGGATTTGAACATGCTCACCTCCCGTTCAATTGATGGCCGCCGTCGGCGTGCTGCGGGCGGCGAGTGGGCCGCGCCCGCCGGCCCTGAGCTGCTGGGCCCGGGCCTGGGCTTCGGCGAACTGCTCAGGCTTGAGCCGCAGGCGCTTGACCAGGTCTTCGGCCTGGTTCCAGTTGTCCTGCAGCAGTGACAGGGCCACCAGGTTGACCGCCGGCAATGGGTTGTCGTCCTTCAGCTCAAGGGCAGTGAGGAACTCGAAGCGCGCCTGCTCGTCGTTGCCCAGTTTCATCTGCACCAGGCCCAGGTCGTTGCGCACTTTTTCATCGGTCGGCGCCAGGCGCACTGCGCGCTGCAGGTTACGCAGGGCCTGTGTGTCGTCGCCCCGCGCCGCGGCTATCTGCCCCAGGCCATGCTCGCCCTCTGCCGCCAGGCAGCCCCCCAGCAAGCTGCGATACAGCGGTTCGGCCTCGCTGCGCCCCAGCAGGCGCAGCACCTTGGCCTTGCGCAGGCGCACCTGGTCAAGGGTGTCCGGCAGTTGCTCCAGGTGCGCCAACCCCGCATGCGGGCGGCCTTCGCCAATCATCTGGTCGGCCATGTCCAGGCTCAGTTGCTGGTCGGCTGCGGGCTTGCCGCAGCTGCCGCCGCCAAGCAGGCGGGCCAGGCCTTCGGGCTGCTGCCCGGCACAACCGGTCAGCAGCAACAGGCCCGTCATCAGCACTATCGCTTTCATCCCTCTCCCCCCTCAGGATCCCAATGCCCGCGCCAAGGCGGAAAAGCCCGGCCCGGCCAGGACGATAAGCAAGGCCGGGAACAGGAACACCATCATCACCGCCGACATCTTTGCCGACATCTTCGACACCCGCTCCTGCAGGCCGGTCAGGCGCCGGTCATCCAGCAGTTCCTTGAGCGCCAGCAACGACTTCATCGAACCGCTGCCTTGCACCAGCAACTGCTGGAGGATCACGCAGGTGTCGATGAACTCGTCCACCGCCAGCAGCCGTGCGGTCTTTTCCAGCTCCGGCCCCAGCGCCAGGCCCGAGTCGACCCGCTGCAACACCAGCTGCAATTCGTCGCAGATGTTCGGCACCAGGCTGCGCCCCTCCAGGGCCAGCACGCGCAAGGCCTGCTCCACCGCAAGGCCGGTCTCGAACAGAATGCGCAGCAAGGGGATCATCAGGCTGACTTCCTGGGCGATCTTGCGCTGGCGTCGCGCCGCCGCCGCGGCGAGCAGGCGCTTGGGCACCAGGTAGCCGGCACCCAGCGCACAGAGCACCAGCACCATCCAGTTGCCCCGGCGCTCCCCCGGCAAGCCATGCACCATCACCAGCACCAGGCCTGCTGCCAGCAATGGCACTCCGAGCTGCAGCGCGGCGAACAACGCCCGCTGCCGGCTGCGCCGCCAGCCCAGGCGATCCAGCAGCACCTGGGTCTCGCCGTCGAGACGCTGCAGGCGTCGCCCCAGCGGGCTGCTGCCCAGCCACTGCAGCCAGTCGCCCAATCGTTCGTCAGGGGCCAGCCGCCCCTGCAGCCGCCGCGCCACCCGCTGCCGGGCGCGCAGCTGCCGCGCGGCCTGCAGCGCCAGCAGGGCAAAGCCGGCCAGCAGGCACAGGGCGCTGAACAACATGGCAGCGTTCACAGGCGCCTCATCATGCGCCACAGCACCAGGCAACCGATGGCCTGGAGGGCGAAGGCCAGCAGCAACATCGTCTGCCCATGGCTGTCGCGCCACATGCCCAGCAGGTAACCGGGGTTGGCGAGCAGGAAATAACCGACCATGCCCAACGGCAACGCCCCCAAAATCCACGCAGTGATGCGCGTTTCGCCGGTCATCGCGCGCAACTGGCGGTCGCCCTGCTCGTGCTCGCGGATCAGCTTGATCAGGTTCTCCATCAATTCGCTGGCATTGCCGCCATGACGCTGGTTGATGCGCAGGCCCAGGGCAAACAGGCGCAGCTCGTCCTGGCGGTACAACTCGGCCAGTTCACTGACCGCATCCTCCAGCGGCACCCCCATGCGCACGTTGCGCCGCACCCGCAGCATCGCCGAATGCAGTGGCTCGCGCGTGCCGTCGATCCCCCCGAGCACCGCGTCGTTCAAGGTACGCCCGGCTTTGAGGCTGCGCACGCTGTAGTCCAGCAGCCCAGGCAGTTGCTCGACGATCTGCCGCACCCGTCGGCGGCAGCGCCAACTGAGGTAGCCATGGCCAAGCAAAGGCAGGCCGAGCAGCATCAGCACTGCCGCCACCCAGCCTGCGGCCAGGCCGGCGACCAGCACCAGGCCCAGCCAGGCCAGCAACCCGTAGTGCAAGCTGCGCTCGCCCGGCGTCAGGCCGGCCCGCTGCAACAGCGGGTCGAGCCAGTCACGCCTGGCACTGGCGCCGCGCACTGCGCGGTAGGCCCGGCCCAGGCGCTGCAGGATGCGCTCCTCACCACGCTTGTGCAGGGCCACACGCCACAGCAGCAACGCCATGCCCAGGCACAGCGGCGCCAATGCCAGCAGCAGCGGGCCGATCACAGCAGGCCCTCGTGGCGCAGCTTGGCCCCTGCCGGGTGCGGCGCCTCGCTAAGGAACACATCGCCGCCGCGCCGGTCGAGGCGGAACAAGGTATTGGTGACGTACACGTCGTCACGCACGCCGACCACCTCCAGCACTTCGCTCACACAACGGCGACCATCGGCCAGGCGGGTCAGCTGGATCACCACATCCAGCGCCGCGCAGATCATCTGGCGCAGGGTCTTCTCGGCCACCTGGCGGCCCGTCAGGCCGACCAGGGTTTCCAGGCGCAGCAGGGCATCCTGCGCACTGTTGGCGTGCACGGTGCTCATTGAGCCATCGTGGCCGGTGTTCATCGCCGTCATCACATCGACCACTTCGGCGCCACGGATCTCGCCGAGGATGATGCGGTCGGGGCGCATGCGCAGGGCGTTGCGGATCAACTCGCTGGCCTTGATCTCGCCATGGCCTTCGGCGTTGGGCGGACGGGTTTCCAGGCGCACCACGTGCGGGTGGTGCAGTTGCAGCTCGGCGACATCCTCGATGGTCACCAGCCGCTCCTGGGGCGCGATCATCTGGCTGAGGATATTGAGCAAGGTGGTCTTGCCGGTGCCGGTGCCGCCACTGACGAGGATGTTGCAGCGCCGGCCCACGGCACGTTCGAGGAAATCGTAGATCGCCTGGTCGATGGCCCGGGTGGCCAGCAGGTCGGCACTCTTGAGCATGTCCTGGCGGAACTTGCGGATCGACAGGCACGGCCCGTCCAGCGCCACCGGCGGGATGATCGCATTGACCCGGCTGCCATCGGGCATGCGCGCATCGACCATCGGCGACGACTCGTCCAGGCGCCGCCCCAAGGGCGCCAGGATGCGCTGCATCACCCGTTGCACATGGTGTGCGTCGATAAAACGCAAGTCGGTGTGCTGCAGCAGCCCGCCCCGTTCGACGAATACCCGGTACGGGCCATTGACCAGGATCTCGGTGACACTCGGGTCGCGCAGCAGCACTTCCAGCGGACCATAGCCGGTCAGCTCGTCGACGATCTCTTCGGCCAGGCGCTCCATCTCGTAACGCGACAGGGCCAGGCGCAGGCGCGCCACATAGTCGCCCACCTGCTCCAGGACGAACTGCGCCAGGGCCGGGCGCGCGCCTTCGAGCAGGTTGCGGCCAGTGTCCTCGATGGCATCGATGACATGCCGGTGCAGGGCCCGCTTAAGCACCTGCGGGTCGTTTGCCGCCTGCCGCGGCCCACCAAAGGGTTCTTCGCTGCTCATCGGTTGCTCCACAGGCGGCGCAGCCAGGTATGGGTGGGGGGCGCCAGGTTTTCCGAGCGCCGCGCCAGGCGCTCGCCGAGTTCGCGCAGTGCCTGGCTCAGCGCTTCGCGTGGGGCCAGCTCGAACAGGCTCAGGCCCTGGTTCTTGGCATTCAGGCGCAGCTCCGGGCTGTAGGGCATGACCTTGAGCAGCTTCAAGCCATAGCGCTTGGCCAGGGCCTCGGCATCCGGCGCTACATGGCGCATGAAGCGGTCGACCAGCAGGCTGGCATGGTCGAGCTTGATGCCGCGATCACGCCACTGCTCGAGCAGCTCCAGGTTGCGCCGGCAATCGAGGATGTTCTGGTCGGTGTACAGGATCAGCTTGTCGCAATGGCTGACCAGGGTGCGCAACGCTTCGCTGTCGGCCTGCCCGGTGAGGTTCAGCACGATGTGCTGGAAATGCTGGCGCAAGGCACTGAGCAGCATGTACAGCTCGGCGGCACTGGTCTGCTCCAACGCCTCGTCGCTGGCGGCGTAGGCGAGAATGCGCAGGCCGCCTTTGTCGCGGGTGAAGGCGCTGTCGATCAGCGTGGCGTCGAGCCGGCGCAGGTGGCGCAAGGCATCGCCGAAGTGGAACGACGCCTCCAGCCCCAACAGCGCCAGGCTGTCGCCACGGGGCAGGCCCAGGTCGAGCAGCAGGGTCTGCTGGCCGCTGTCCTGCACCACCCGCGCCAGGTGGGTGGTCAACAGCGCACCGTCGGCCCCGCGCTGGGCACCGTAGAGCACGCTGAGCCCACCCAGGCTGGGGTTGCTGGCCACGGTCGGCAGGCGTTTGCCCAGGCGCCGTACCAGCCCGGCCACCTCGCTGGCACGCGAGCCATAGGCGACGAAGTCGCGGGCGCCAGCGCGCATGGCATGCAGTACCAACTGGTTGTCCATGCCATCGCCAAGCGCGACGATGGCCAGCATCGGCTTGGCCTCCAGTACCCCTTCGATCAGCGCGCACTGGGCGATCAGTTGCTCGCGGTCGAGGCCGATGAACACCAGGTTGCTGAAGGTCATGTCGACCAGCGCGAGCAACTCGTCGAGGCTCGGGCCATTGGCACCGATCACCTGCCCCAACGGCGCCAGAGCGCCCTGCAGCCAGTGCAGGTCGTCCTGGTTGCGGGTCAGGGCCAGGTAAGTCTGGTTGTGGCTTTCGTTCATCGGGACAACCCGCCTTGGCCTTCGAAGCTGCCGTTTTCCATAAAGAACAGGCGACCCCAACTGGGGTCGTAGGTACGCAGCGCCTCGCCGGGCAGCTCCGGCAGGCGCGCGTCGGCGGCCAGCGGCTGGACCAGGTGCGGGGTCACGATCATCAGCAGTTCGGTCTCTTCACGGTTGAGCGCCGATTGGCGGAAGAACGCGCCGATGATCGGCAGGTTGCCCAACCCCGGCAGCTTGTCCACGGACGAGCGCACGTTGCTGCTGACCAGCCCGCTGATGATGAAACTCTCGCCATCGGCCAGGGAAATGCTGGTGTCGGTGCGCCGCACGCTCAGGGCCGGCACCTGGGTGCCGGCGATGGTCACCGCGTTGCTGTAGTCCAGCTCGCTGACCTCGGGGGCCACCTTGAGGGTGATGCGGTTGCGGCTGACCACCGTGGGGGTCAAGGCCAGGCGCACGCCAAATTCCTTGTACTCGATCGAGACGTTGTCGCTACCGCTGCTGGGCACCGGGATGGGCACCTCGCCACCGGCCAGGAAGCTTGCGGTCAGGCCGCTGAGCACGGTCAGGCTGGGCCGCGCCAGGGTGTAGGCGAAACCGCTGTTCTCAAGGGCGTTGATCATTGCCAGGAAACGGCTGCTGCCGCCGCCCCAGACAATGTTGAAGACGTTGTTGTCGAGCGGGATGCCCGGCCGCACATCGGCGTAGGTCACCGGGTTGGTTCCGGTCTGGATGCCCGGCACGTAGTCGGGGCGCACAAAGGTGTTGGGCACCGTGTTGGGCGAGCCGAACAGGCTGTTGTTGGAGCCTTTGAAGAACAGCCTGGCGCCGGCTTCCTTGTATTTTTGCCGGCGCACCTCGACGAAACGGATATCGGCCTGCACCTGGATCGGCAGGGCGTCCTGCCCGGCCAAGGGTTGCGTCACCTCGGCCATGTCCGCGCTGGCCCGGCCCTTGACGAACAGCATGGCCCGGTGCGGTCGCGGGGCGCAGTCTGTCCACAGCATCACGCTGGTATTGCCCTGCCCCACCGAGGTCAGCAGCACGGCGCGTTCGCCGCTGGGTTGCACATCGGCCACCTTGGGGTCACCCACCGCGGCGCGGATGATGGCCACCGGCAGGCGCAGCTCCTGCTGCAGGCCCTGGTCCATCTCGATCACCGAAGGCAATTGGTCGAATGCTGCGCACCCCTTGCCCGCCGCTTGCGCTACCGGCATCACCAACGACAGGGCGAGACACCACAGCCAGGGCCGCTGCGCGGGGCGACGCGGCGTGCAACGCCAGGAACTACGCAAAGAACTACGCATGAAATGCATCCTTGCCGGGTCAGGGGGTGTTGTTCGTGTCGGCGGCCTGGGCAGCGCCACGAATGATCTGCATGGTGGGCACTGCCGCAACCGCGGCCGGGCCGGCCAGCGGCACCTGGGACAGCTGGCTGAAGCGGTAGAGTTCTCGGTTGGCGGCGTCCACTTGAGCGCCTGCGTCCTGGCCGGACCAGTAACGCGCCAGCAACTGTTCGTCGGCGCTGCGCACTGCCAGGCGCAGGGTGCCGGCCTGGGCGGCCAGCATCAGGCGGCTGGCCAGGGCCTGGGGCACGGCCAAGCCCACGGTGCGGGTAACGGTGCCACCCATCATCTGCTGGTCACGGCGGGCCTTCTGCTCTTCGGCGGTCTGCGCCGGGCGACCGTCATTGGCCAGGCCCGTCTGCTGGTCGACGCTGAGCACACGCAGGGCCGGCAGCACCACCTGGGCGGAGGATTGCGGGTTGTTGGTCTCTTCGCGCAGGAACAGCAGCACATCGACATAGTCGCCGGGCCGCAGTTGCCCGGCTGCGCCCACCACATCGTCCACCGCCACCGCCACCGCGCGCTCGTGGCTGCGGATCATCCGCGCCAGCGGGCCGCCCGCCTGGAAGCTCGACTCGTCGAGCCAACTGCCGGCCTCCAGCGGCCGCGAACTGCTGCGCCCCAGCACCTGTTCAGGCTGCTGGAAAGCCCCGGCGGGCACTACCTGCAAGCGCTCGACCAGCAGGTCGTCAGCGGTCAACGGGGTATTGGCCGGCACCGCCCTGCGCAGCACCAGGATGGGGGTGCGTGGCGGTTCCGGGGGTTGTACGGGAGCCGGGGCAACGGCGGGGGCCGACGCCTCGGCGGGGGCGGCAGCGACAGGCGTTGGCGCGGTTTGCGCCGGGCGGCTGAGGCGCAGGCCCCAATAGCCGGCCAGCAAGGCAGCCAACAGAAACAGGCCAGCAAGGACCATGGTCAAGCGACTGCTCATTTCCGCACTCCCTGCGCCGGGGACCAATGCTGGCAAAAAGTAACTATTTCGCTATTGCAAGTTAGCGCAGCCCTGTCGAATCGCCATTTGTCCGGCTACGTTTTTTAAGCCATGAAATTGACGCATAAAGAAAACAGGAACTTAGCCTCGCTGATTAAAGCTAATACTTTAGAACTAATGCTTTGTTACATTTGCAGGCTGCCACGGCTTGGCAATCCTGTGATGGCAAAGGGGTGTCACATTTCAAGCCCCGTGACCGGCGCCGACCGTGCGCAAGGAGATCTGCCATGCTGCTCCACCTGATCATCCTCCACTGCAAGAACTTCCTTCAGCGCAAGGACGGCGCCTCCGGTATCGAATACGCGGTGATCGCGGCCATGGTCGCGGTCGTGCTGGCCGGGTTCGTCACCCCCATCTCGGGCGAGGTGAAAGCCATCATGACCACCATCCAGACCGCGATCACCCAGTAACCTAGCGCTGCGTGCATGCCGATTGATCCAGACCTTCGGGAGCCGACCATGCCGACCTCTTCCTTGCGTCAACAGATCCTGCTGGTCGATGACGAGGAGGAGGCCCTGCTGGAGCTGGCCGAACTGCTGGAAAACCAGGGTTTCTGCTGCCATACCGCCGTCTCGGTGAGGACGGCGCTGCAACTGCTCACCCGCCACCCGGATGTCGCCCTGGTGATCACCGACCTGCGCATGCCTGAAGAGAGCGGCATCGGCCTGATCAAGCGCCTGCGCGACCATACCGCCCGCCAGCACCTGCCCGTGATCGTCATGTCCGGGCACGCTGACATGGACGACTGCAGCGATCTGCTGCGCCTGCAGGTGCTGGACCTGTTCCGCAAGCCGATCTACCACGCGCGCCTGCTGGAGACGCTGGAGAACCTGTTTCCCAAGCCACTGCTGCATGCGGTGAACTAGCGGCGGGCCTGCGCGCGAGGTACATCCTGTCACGGCTACACAAGCGACAACCATTGGACAGCCCTGCAACAATGGCCGCCCCCTTGCCGGGAGCAATGCCATCGAGGACTGCCACCGCCAATGCCCGCCGAAGACCTACGTCAGCGCATCGAAACAGCCATTGCCAAACATGGCCTGCCCACTCGACGGATTGTCCGCGCCACGCGTGTCTATCGCGTACAGCACTGCGGCTTCAAAAACCCGATCTACTACAACCGCAACTCGGACAGCCGCTACGGCGACCCGCAGTTGGCCATAGGTGTCTGCTATGTGGCTTTGAGCGATATCGTTGCGGTGGCCGAAACGCTCCAGCATGGCCTGGCGGGCAGCGCCAGCCCGGTGCTGCGCAGCGAGATCGCGATGCTGGCCCTGCATGAGTTGAAGGCCACCCGTGAGCTTGTCGTGGTCGATGCTGGCGCACTGGCCCGCAATGCTGGCAGCCCCTTGCAGGCGATCGTGGCGTCGAAGGGCCAGGGCAGTGTTGGCTATCTATACACCCAACTGCTCAGCGGCGTGGTCATGCGCCATGCCGCGCAGGTGGACGGCATTCTCTACCCTTCGCAGATCTATCCCATCACCGCGAGTCTTGCTGGCTGCAACCTGGTGCTGTTCGAAGGGCGAGGCGACCAGCTGGCAGCCCTGCGCTGCCGGGCGTTGGATGATCTGCTATTGAGCACAGATGAAACCGTCGGCGAAGTGCTCTTGCGCACGCAGGTGGCCGTGCAATAACAAACCGGCCACAAGGCCGGTCTGCTATTTGCCCATGCTCAAGCGATTACCAAAGTCGCGAACGATGACCGCGAATGCACCGGGTTCATCAAGTAAGTGGTAGCGAGGGAGCTCGTTGGGCGCCTGACCTGGGTTGGAATAGTCCATGCTCCCGAGCAGGAAGCCGAGCAGCAGGTTCACCTGCGCTGTATCTCGTGGCTGGACGGCCACAGCCTTCACCAGTTCCGCCACCTGTGGGCATGCCGCGTTGTTGACGAACTGGAAAGCCGGATAGTGTTTGCGCGCCCCTTCGCTGTAAGCCAGGACCTGCCCTTGCAATACCCGCTTGTTCAAGGCCTGGCGGGTAATGCCAAGAATCGCGCAGACGGTCTTCGAATCGAGCAGTTCATAACCCTTGCTGATCTGCTCGAAAGCCAGTGCCTTACCTTTGGCATAGGCAATCTGGTTACGCACCTTCGGGCTGCGCGGCTGTTGCTCAGGGCGTGGCAAGATGGCCTGCAAGGCCTCGAAATAATCGTGCTCGACATCACGCTCGGCCAATGCCGCCAACTGGGGTTGGGACAACTGCGCCAGAAAATGCTCGAACCCTTCCAGCAGCGCATTTTTAGTCGCCTCGGATGCGGCATGGGATAGACGGGCGGGGCTGGCTTCGGCGACTTTCATGGCATGGCCTCATCAGTGATGGGTAGCAGTGCCGATCAGCCTATAGCGGCACCAACACACCGTCAACCTGTCAACCAGTCAACCCATCTCCTCGTCTCAGAGTGGATAGCTGAAACTGAAGCTCAACCTCGGTCGCCGGTTCAGACTGTCCAGCGCAATGTCTGACATCGGCTTGGCCACCTCGACGGCAATGTTGTAACCCTGCCCATCACCAAAGCGCATGCCGAGCGCAGCAGAGGACATATGCGCCGACTGCACCTCCAGCCTGTTGAACCAGGCCCGCGCAACATCCAGCACGGCATACGGCTGCAGCACTCGAAGCCAATCGCCCTCACCCCTGAAACTGTAATTGAGCTCGTATGCCAGCCCCCAGCCCTTGTCCCCGGAGGCCTGGTCACGGGGGTAACCACGCCCGAAATTCTGCCCGCCGAACACCACCCGCTCACTGTCGGGCAGGCTGTCATTGCTCCAGTAACCCGCCGCCGAGACCACGCCCTGCCAATGGTCGGTGAAGTTGTCACTCTGCAGCCCAGACAGGCGCAAGCGCAGAAAATCCAGGTCGTGGCCGGCGTTGCTGCGCGCACCGAAATGGTCCAGCCCCTGGTAAACCCCGCCACTCACAATGCGCAGGCGCCGAGCCTGTGCCTTGCGCCAATCGACCTCGAACGACAGCGCGCGGACATTGGTCTCGCTGTCCATCTGCCGGGGCGCGCCAAGCCACTGGTAGTCGGTACGGTCCTTGACCATGTAGATACGCCCCACCGCCTCCAGCCACTCGTTGGCAGAGACGATCAGCGGTTGGCTCAGGCCAACCGAATAGCGCTCACTGTCGCGCTGCTGGAGCAAGTCATCGCCATTGTCCAGGCGAATCCGCGTGCGCGGATCACTGCGATAGCGCGAGGCCGACAACAGCAACTGCGAGCCCTCAGCGTCGACGAACTGGGCGTAGTCCAGGCGATAGTAGTGCGCCTTGTCCTCACCCGGCGGCGTCAGCACGCTGGCGCTCAGTTGCTCGGCGAAACGGGTCTGGGCGTTGCTGCTGGCACCCAGCAGTGCCTGCAGGTCATCGCGGCTGCCGTCGTTGAGCTGGAGAGTGCCGGTGAACGGTTTGCGCAAGGCCCGGACAACCATCCGGGCGCGCCCGTCGGCAGTGCCCGGCGCCAGGACCTGCGCCTGGGCAGTGACACCGGGGATGCGGCCGATCAGGCCGGTATAGCGCTCCAGGCTGGCCTGGGTCAGTGGCCGCTCGCTCACCAGTTTGTCCAGCAACTGGGCCAGGTAGCCGCGCGCCGGGCCGATGTCGCCCTCGACCTGGTAATCGCCAATGTAGCCTTCCACCAGCACCACCCGCACTCGCCCCTCGCTGAAGTCCTGGGGCGGCAGGAAGGCGTACGAAAGCAGGTAGCCGTCCTGCTGATAGCGCTGGGTCAGTCGGTCAGTCAGCTCGACCAGTTCGCCCAGGCTGGCCTGCCGGCCGATCAACGGCTGGTAGTGCTCGCGCAAGTCGCTCAAGGGGTAGACGGTGCCGCCTTCGAAACGCACCTTGTGCACCTGCACCGGCGTGCTCATCGATAGCGCTGGCTGCTGCACCGCACGCGGCGCGGGCAATTGCAGCACAGGCGCAGCGGGGCGGTAGGCATCCACTGGCAGGTTCGGCGCGGGCAGCTGTGCTTCGATCTGGCTGCTGTCGAGGAAGCCCGGCAGCGGGGCAGCGCGGACCAGGCCGCCCCAGCACACCAGTAACATCACCAGCAGTGGACGCATGCGGACGCTCCCTGATCCCGAAGGTACGCGAGTGCCCGTTGCTCACCCCCGCCACAGCAAGCGTAGGTGCCGGGATTGCAATCAGCCACCAGGCCACGGCCCGCTGGATCACTCGCTGACCTGGAACTCCACCCGCGCGGTTTCGCCGCTCTCGTCCAGCGCACTGAGCTCGATGCGCCCGACCTGATCGAAACGCACCAGCAGGCTGTCCTGCCCACGGGTTTCGCCCAACGGCTGGCCATTCATGAACCACCAGCGCTGCCCGCCACCGCCCAGCGCCGATACCCGCACCTGCAGCGGCTCGCTGTTGGTGGCCGGGCGGCGCAGGTTGTCGCCCGGGCGCACACCGACGATCGACAGCGGGGGTGCGCTGGCCGCCACCTGCGGCGGGCAGCTCGGGTCCACGGCCGGCAGCCGCGCCGCACGCTGTTCGACTCGCGGCAGCCAAGGCTCCAGCGGCGCCGGCCACAGGGCTATGTCACGGGCCCTGGCGCCCGGGCAACCGGCATCGACGCGTAGCCCCTGCTCGTTGACCCATACCGTGTCGCGCAAGCCCAGGCCCAGCGGCTGGTCGGCGGCCTGCAAGGTGGGTGGCGTGGTGTTGTCGAGGGTCCAGGCGAAGCGCTGGCGGCGGCAGTTGGGGTCCTGGCGGTTCATCGGCTGGCCCAGCGGCCAGCAGATCGCGGCAACGCCCACCGAGTCCGGCACGGCCTCCACCGGCAGGCGGATGCCGCGCTGGGCATCACGGTTGCTCAGCAGGTCGTGTACCTGCAGCATCAGCGGCGCTGCCGAGGCCAGGCCGAACTGGCCCGGTACTGGCGTGCCGTCGGGGCGACCGATCCACACGCCGATCAGGTAGCGCGGGCCGACACCCACCGACCAGGCATCACGAAAGCCATAACTGGTGCCGGTTTTCCAGGCCAGTTGCGGGCGCTGCACCAGCTCGGCGTGGGGGTCGCGGTCGGGGCGTGCCAGGCCGCTGAGAATACGCCGGGTGATCCATGCCGAACCCGGTGACAGCAGGCGCTGCTCCAGCAGCGGGTCCTGCGGTTGCAGGCGAATCTTCGCGCTGCGCCCTTCACGGGCGAAGGCGGCGTAGCCGCCGACCAAGTCTTCCAACCGGCTACCGGCACCACCGAGGATCAACGACAGGTTCGGCTCGGCCAAGGGCGGCAACACCAAGGGCACGCCGCCCATGCGCATCTGCGCGGCGAAGCGTTTCGGCCCATAGGCTTCGAGCAACTGCACCGCCGGCAGGTTGAGCGACAGCGCCAGTGCCGAGCTGGCCGACACCGGGCCACTGAAGCCCATGGAGAAGTTGCCAGGGCGGTAATCGCCATAGCGCCGCGGCACATCCTGCAGCAGCGACTCGGAGTGAATCAGGCCATCGTCCATGGCCATGGCATAGAGGAAGGGTTTAAGGGTCGAGCCGGGCGAACGCAGGGCATGGATCATGTCGACATGCCCGAAGCGGCGCTCGTCGCCGATGTCGATCGAGCCAAGGTAGGCACGTACCGCCATGCTCTGCGTCTCCACCACCAGCAACGCCGCCGAGGTGCGCTCGGGCAGGCGCGCCCTCCAGCCCAGCAGCAGGTCTTCCAGGCGCCGCTGCAGGCTGGCGTCTAGGGTGGTGCGGATCAACGGCGGGCTGTTCGGCGTGTTCAGGCGCCGGGCCAGCAGCGGCGCCAGTGCCGGTTCCTGGCGCGGGGCCAGCAACAACGGCTCCTCACGCGCCTCGGCAATGCGCTGTGCCGGCCACACCTGGTACTCGGCCAGGCGCTGCAGCACCTTGTCGCGGGCACGCTGGGCGCGCTGCGGATGGCGGTCGGGGCGCAAGCGGCTCGGTGCCTGCGGCAATACCGCGAGCAACGCGGCCTCGGCCGGCGTCAGGTGTTTCGGTGATTTGCCCAGGTAAGCCCAACTGGCAGCCGCCACACCCTGCAAGGTGCCGCCGAACGGCGCGCGGTTGAGGTAGATCTGCAGGATTTCGCGTTTGGGCAGGTGCCACTCCAGCTGCGCCGTGCGCCACAGCTGGCGCAGCTTGCCCGGCAGGGTGCGGTCATGCGGGTCGAGCAGGCGCGCCACCTGCATCGACAGGGTGCTGCCGCCGGACACCACGCGCCCGCCGCGCAGGTTGAGCCAGGCGGCACGGGCCAAGGCCATGGGGTTGACCCCCGGATGGTGATAGAACCAACGGTCCTCGTAGCCGAGCAAGGCCTCCAGATAGAGCGGCGAAACCTCGTCCGGGCTGACCGGATAACGCCACACGCCATCGGCATCGGCGAAACGCCACAGCGGTGTACCATCTTCGGCCAGCACCACCCGCGCCAGGTCGTCGCCCGGCATCGGCAGCGGCCAGATGCGGTCGGCCAACCACAACAGGGCGATGGCCAATAACAGGCCAACGGCGCCGCGCCGCAAGGCTCTCATCAGGCGTGGGCGGGCTAAGCTTGGCATCGGGAACCGACCGGGCCGGGTGATGGCCAAAGGCTTGGAACCACCGATTCGTTCATCAGGAAGCAACTATGCATGTAGAAGGTTTTTTCGAGTGGCTGGGCCAGGTACTGGGGTCGGTGATCCGTTTCATCGTCGATGGCCTGAGCGGGTTGTTCAACCTGCTGGCCAATGCCGGCGGCAACTTCATCGATGGCCTGGCACGCACCCTGGGCATGGACACTTCGCTGGTCAGCATCCTGGCCCTGATTGTTGGCCTGATGCTGCTGTACTCGGCGGTGCGCGCGTTCATGCGGGCATCGATCATTCTCGGGATCATCTGGGCGTTGCTGGGGTTGTGGGTGTTGAGTTGGGTGGTGCATTGATTCACTGAGTGATCCCATAACGCCCCATCGCTGGCAAGCCAGCTCCCACAGGGTTGGCGCGAGCCTCGAAGACTGCGCCGAACCTGTGGGAGCTGGCTTGCCAGCGATGCGGCCGATACGGCCCTGCCAATCAGCGGGCGCGCACCACCATCTCGCCCTGGCTCTCGCCAACCGCCTGCACGTTCGGCCGGTACATCGACTCCACCTGCGGCGGCGGGATGCGGTAGCTGCCCGGGGTGACCGCACGCGCCAGGTACAGCAGGTGGGTGGTGCCGTAGCTGTCGAGCTTGAGCGCCGCCACGTAGCGATCGTCGCGGTACTCCTGGTGCACCACGCTGGCGTTCTGCATCGACTCGCGCCACTGCTTCACCGCGCTGCTGGCGTTGTCCAGGCTGGCGGCGCTCTGCGCCAGGTTCTGGTTTTCAAGCTCCAGCCCCGCCGGCAGCAGGTCGACCACCAGGGCATCCGGCACGTGGTCCCGGGCCTTGAGCGCCAGGTGCACCAGCACCAGGTCGCCACTGCGCAGGCTGCGTACATCCAGCGGTTGGCCATTCATGCCCAGGTACTCGCGGCGGATTTCCAGGCCATTGCCGCTGGCGGGCGGGGCCTGGCGCGGGTAGCCCGACAGCGTCAGCTGCTGGTACAGGGTGTCGCTGCCTTCGTTCTGCACTGTCAGTGGCGAGGCCAACAGCGGGCCTTCGAGCTTCATGCCCGAATCGCTGTTGCTGAACTCGCGAACCTCGCCGGCGCTGTCCAGGCGTGCCTTCCAGCTGCCCTCCGGCTTGCCCAGCAAGCCACGGCCGGCGAGGAACAGGGCGTTGCGCTCCTGGGTCGACAGCCAGCGGTTGGCCGCCAGCTCGTCAGACAGCGCGAACAAGCGCTGGTCGACCTGGTTACCGGCAAGGTTGTTCTCCTGCAACAGCGCGAGGATCAGCGCCTGGTCACGCAGCGCGCTGCCATAGTCGGCCATCCAGCCCTGGCTGCGGCTGACCGCCAGCCCCGCCTGCAATGCCTGCTGCGAACGCGGCTTGTCACCCATCTTGTCCAGCGCCACCGCCAGTTGCACCAGCGGCAGGCCGGAGCGGGCATCGCTGCGGCGGTCGAACAGGCTGCGCAAGGCACCCAGCGGCGCCTGCTGGCTGCGCGCCAGCACCAGCGCGGCATAGGCCTGCACGGCAAAACGGGTGTGTTCGGCGTTCTGGCTGTAGTTGACCTCGATCAGGTTGCGCTCCTGCACATAACGCAGCAGGCGCTCGCTGGCCTTTTTCAGGACTTCGGCCGGCACCCCGTAGCCTTGCTCGCGGGCGCGCAGCAGGAAGTCGGTGACATAGGCGGTCAGCCAGTACTCTTCCTCACTGTCCGAACTCCACAGGCCGAAGCTGCCGTTGTAGCGCTGCATGCCCAGCAGGTGCTCGATGCCCATCTCGATCTTGCGCTTGCGCACGTCAGCCGGCTCGCCTTTGATGCCCAGGCGCTTGAGGCTATCGGCATCGGCGTACAGCGAGGGGTACAGGCCACTGGTGGTCTGCTCCAGGCAGCCATAGGGGTAGGCTTCCAGGGCGCGGATCTGCTCGGCCAGGTTCAGCGGCGGGCGGCTCGACAAGGCCAGTGTGGCCTCCAGGCCCGCCGGCTCGAACTCGGCCAGGTCGCTGCCCGGCAGGCTCCACGGCTGGTCCTTGAGGGCAACGCGGTAGTGCTTGAGCATCGCCGGGTAGGCCGGGCGGATGCCCAGTGTCCATTCGCGTTCGAAGGCGTTGGCCGGCTCGCCCGGCAGTTGCAGGCCATTGACCTGCACCCGCACCTTGCCCTGGCCGAGGCCGCCCTGGGCCTGCACCGGGATCATCAAGGTGGTGCGCTGGCCTTCGCCGAGCGCGACGTTCTGCTGAGCCCCGCCCAGCAGGTTCAACTGGCCTTCGCCGATCACCTGCACGTTAAGTTGCTGGGCGCGGCCGGACAGGTTGGCCAGGTCCAGCGCCAGGCTGGTGCGGTCGCCACCGGCAAGGAAGCGCGGCGCCGACAGCTCGGCAATCAGCGGCGCGGCCACCACCGTCTTGCCTTCGGCCATGCCGAAGTGCTCTTCGGTCCAGGCCTGGGCCATCAGGCGCAGTTCGCCGTTGAAGTCGGGGATGTCGACCGTGGCCTGGCCTTCGCCTTTCTCATCCAGGGTCACCGGCAGGCTCTGCTGGGCAACGATGGTGACCGTGGTGTTGGGGCGCTTGCCACCCTTGGCCATGGCCGCGTCGCCACCGAACGCCAGGCTGGCCAGGCGGCCCTGGCCGGCTTCGATCAGCTGGCCGTAGATGTCCAGCTGGTCGGCGCCGTAGGCCTTGCGGCCGAACAGGCTGGCGAACGGGTCGGGGGTCTTGAAGTCGGTGATGTTGAGGATGCCCACGTCCACCGCGGACAACAGCACATGCACCTGCTTGGGCACGCTGCCGTCGGCGTTGACGGCCTTGAACTTCACGGTCAGCGGCTGTTTCGGGCGCATCTTCTCCGGTGCCTGCAGGCTCACCGCGAGCTTGCGCTCGGCGCGGTCCAGCGGCAGGTGCAACACGCCTACGGCGCGCTTGGGCGTGGCATTGGCCTTGCGCTCGCCCGGGCGAATCACCAGGGCACTGATGTACAAGTCATGGCGTGCCCACTTCTTGTCCAGCTCGACCTCGAAGGTCTTGCCTTCGGCCGGCACGTCGATTTCCTGCCACCACAACGGGCCGTCGGCGGACTCGATCATCAGGTAGCCGGAGCCTGCGGCCGGCGGGGTGACGGTGACCTTGGCGGTGGTACCTTCCTTGAAGGCCGGCTTGTCCAGGGCGATCTTCACCTGGTCGGGGCGCACCGCGCCGCCTTCGGCGTTGTCCTGGGCGCGGTAGCCCGCCCAGAAGCGCGCGCTCGACACCAGGCCGGTCTGCGGGTCTTCCACCTCGACGCGGTACGGGCCCCACTCCACCTGGAAGTTCAGCTTGGCGGTGGAGCCGGCCTTGACGCTGACGGTCTCTTCGTTCTGGGTGAGGAATTTTTCGTTGTAGTTGTAGCTCCAGCCGTCGCTCTGGGAGTAGTTCCAGTAGTAGTCGCGGCGCTCACGGATCAGGCGCACCTTGAGGTCGTTGGCGGCCAGCTTGTTGCCGTTCTGGTCGGCGACCAGGAACTCGAACTCCACCGGGCCGTCGCCGTCGGTCTCTTCACCGTCGAACAAGCCGCGCAGGCCCGGCAGGCGCTCGGCAGGCCAGATCGGCTGTTCCAGGCGGCGGGTGATCGGCCGGCCACCGGACTCCTGCAGGCTGGCCTGCACGGTCAGTTGCAGCGGCGAACGCGCTTCGCTCCAGCGGCTTTCGATATCGATACGGGCCTTGCCGGCCTGGTCGAGGGTGACTTCGTCCAGCTCCAGGTCCTGGTTCAGCTCGGTCTCGGTGACCGCACCGAACTGGTAGCCCGGCAGCGCCTTCACCGCTTCGCGCAGCGGGCGCACGTAGGCCTGGCCGCTGAGGCGGTTGCCGGCCGCCGGGGCGCCGTAGAGGTAACGGCCATTGACCTGGATGGTGGCGGTCTGCTCGGGCGACAGCGGTTTGCTGCTGCCCTTGAGCTCCAGTGCCAGGCGCTCGGGGAGGAAGTCCTCGACGAGGAATTCGTAAACCTGTTTGCGGCCACCGCCCAGGTCCAGCAGCAGTTGCCAGCGGCCGGTCGGTGCTTCCGTGGCCAGTTGCAGCTGGTACTGGAACAGGCCGTTCTGGTCGGCCTCCCAGACGAACTTGCGGCTCACCTGCTCATCCGGGCGACGCACTTCGACGCTGACCGGCTGGGCCTTGACCGGCTTGCCGTCCTGGTCGCGCAACAGGCCGTTGAGCAACACCGTTTCGCCTGGGCGATACAGGTCGCGCGGGCCGAAGATGAAGAACTGCAGCGGGTTGGCCTGAGGGCCGGTGATGTCGAATTCGGCCAGGTCCAGGGCCGCGGTGTTCAGGCGCAGCAGGGTGGTGTGCACGCCCTGGGTGGCGATCAGGGTGTCGGCCTTGGCGGTGATCGGCAGTTGCGCGTGGCCGTCGCCGTCGGTCTTGGCCTGCGCCAGCAGCTTGCCCTTGTCGTCGTGCAGTTCGAGGGTCACGTCCTTGAGTGCCTTGCCGCCTTCCAGGGCCTGGGTGAAGACGTCCAGGCGGTCGCGGTAGCGGTGGGCAGAAACGCCTATGTCGCTCAGGGTGAACAGGGTCGCCGGCTGCGAATAGTCGTAGGTGCCCGAGGCGCGCATCACGGCCAGGTACACCCCCGGCTCCTGCAACGGCTTGATCCCGGCGATCGGCAGCAGCACGGTCTCGCGGGTGTTGCGCGCAGGGTTGAGGTCGAAGCGGCCGCCGTAGACCAGCTCGGCCATGTCCAGGGTTTCCTTGGACTGGTAGTAGTACAGGCTGCTGTTGCGGCCCCAGTTGGCCAGGAAGGTCGAGAGCATCTCGGGTTTGACCCGGAAGAACTCGACATCGACCTTGGGCACGTTCAGGGCAATCACCGGCAGGCCTTCGGCCAGGCGGGTCGGCAACAGCGAGCCACGGCTGGCGAAGCCCACGGTGGGCTGCATGTCGCGGGTTTCGAAGCGGCTGACTGATTCGCTCTCGAGCGTATTGCCGTTGACCGCCAGCAGGCCCTTGTCGATGGTCAGGACCATCTTGCGCTGCGGTTCCAGGTGGCGCAGGCGCAGCTCCATCTGGTTGTCGGAGAGTTCCCAGGCGCCGTCGACCTTGCCCTTGACGGTGTCGACCAGGTGCAGCTTGGCGGCGAAGTCCTGGTTGGCGTCCAGCGGCGCGGACACGCTGACCGACAGAGTACTGGCACCGTCGAGCTGCACTTCCGAGACATCCAGCACGTTGAGCTCGCGGCCGGCGTAGCGCTTGGCGAGCACGGCCGGGTCTTCGCGCTTGGCCGCTGGTTGCTCGACGGCAGCGGCGGGTTTCTCGGCGGGCGCCGGTGGTTTCTCCGGTGTGGAGGAATCACAGGCACTGAGCAGGGCCAGCGCGCAGGCCAGCAACAATCCTTTGTTGAGCATTTTGAGGGTGAACTCTTTGGCAGCGTGTACGTGAGGGGGGCAACTATAGCGCAACGCGGTCAGGGTTACCCGACCGCGCGCGGCAAGTGAGACCCTGTTCGCGCCGATTGGTTGCCAGGCCGGTACAATGCCGGACCTTCATTCAAGGGGCCGCTGCGCGTCCATCGCTGGCAAGCCAGCTCCCACAGGTTATGCACCGATCCCTGTGGGAGCTGGCTTGCCAGCGATGGGCGCGAAGCGGCCCCAAGCACTCCCGGCCCACGCATGTCTGAACTGTCCACCGCCTGGCACCACCGCCCCACCCACCGCAAGGTCTGGGGCCTGGCCGCGCCGATGATCCTGTCCAACATCTCGGTGCCGCTGGTGGCGCTGGTCGACAGCACGGTGATCGGCCACCTGCCCCACGCCCATCAGCTGGGCGCGGTGGCCGTCGGCGCCACGCTGTTCACCTTCATGGTCGGCCTGATGGGCTTCCTGCGCATGGGTTCCACCGGCTTCGCCGCCCAGGCCGCCGGCCGTGCCGACGGCGCTGCGCTGCGCCAGGTGCTGGTGCAAGGGCTATTGCTGGCACTGGCGTTCGCCGTGCTGATCGGCCTGCTGGCCCTGCCCTTCAGCCAGTTGGCGCTCCAGGCGATACAGCCCAGCGCCGCCTTGCACGCGTCCACCGAAGCCTTCTTCCACACTCGCTTGTTCGGCCTGCCGGCAGCCCTGGCCAGCTACGCCCTGGTCGGCTGGTTCCTCGGCACCCAGAACGCCCGGGCACCGCTGGCGATCCTGCTGACCACCAACCTGCTCAACATCGCCCTGAACCTGTGGTTCGTGCTGGGCCTGGACTGGGGCGTGATCGGCTCGGCCCGGGCCTCGGTAATCGCCGAATGGAGCGGTGCGCTGCTGGGCCTGGCCCTCACCCGCCCGGCGCTGCGCGCCTACCCCGGGCACATTGCCTGGGCCGCGCTGCAACGCTGGCAGGCCTGGCGACCGCTTCTGGCGGTCAACCGCGATATCTTCCTGCGCAGCCTGGCACTGCAACTGGTGTTCCTGCTGCTGACCCTGCAGGGCGCGCGCCTGGGCGAGGCGACGGTGGCAGCCAATGCCCTGCTGCTCAACGGCCTTTTGCTCACCGCCTATGCGCTCGATGGCCTGGCCCACGCGGTGGAGGCCCTGTGCGGCCATGCCATTGGCGCGCGCGACCGCGACAGCCTGCGCCGTGCACTGGTGGTGGCCTGCGGCTGGTCGCTGATTGTCAGCCTGGGCTTTGCCGTGCTGTTCCTGCTGGGCGGGCATTTGTTCATCGACCTGCAAACCGATATCGCCAGCGTGCGTGAGGCGGCGTATCCGTACCTGCCGTATCTGGCGCTGCTGCCGTTGATCGCGGTGTGGAGTTACTTGCTCGATGGGTTGTTCATCGGCGCCACGCGGGCGCGGGAGATGCGCAATGCAATGCTGGTGTCAGTGCTGATCGCCCTGCCCTTTGCGCTGGGGTTGAGCGGGTTGGGCAACCATGGCTTATGGCTGGCCTTCTTGTTGTTCATGGCGCTGCGGGCGGTGACGCTGGGATGGGTGGGGTGGCGGATGCAGCAGAAGCGGCTTTGGATTCAGTGACGCCGGGGCCGCTTTGCGGCCCTTCGCGGGTGAACCCGCTCCCATAGGGCTGACTCGCAACCGTGGGAGCGGGTTTACCCGCGAAGGGCTACAAAGCAGCCCCAATAGACCTCAAGAAGACAGGTACGAAGACCGGGTCAGCCCCAGGCGCAAGGCATCCAGGAACTGGGTCCGCTCGCGGGCGCTGATCTTGGCGCTGGCCACCTTGTCGCGGTAGTGGGTCATCAACTCCTCCGGCGACAGGTGCACGTAGCGCAGCATGTCCTCGATGGTGTCGTGGGTCTCGATACCGGCGTGGTACACGCTGCCATCGGCATTCTGGTAGATGTTCACCGAGTCGGTGTCACCGAACAGGTTGTGCATGTCGCCCAGGATTTCCTGGTAGGCCCCCACCAGGAACACGCCCAGCAGGTAGTCCTCGCCCTCCTTGACCGCATGCACCGGCATGCTGGTCTCGATGCTCTGCTCGTCGACGTACTGGTTGATCTTGCCGTCGGAGTCGCAGGTCAGGTCCTGCAGTACCGCGCGGCGCAGCGGCTCTTCGTCCAGGCGGTGCAGCGGGATGATCGGCAGCACCTGGCCGATGGCCCAGGTGTCCGGCAGGCTCTGGAACACCGAGAAGTTGCAGATGTACTTGTCGGCCAGCTTGTCGTTCAGCTCGTCGAGCACCTGGCGGTGCGAGCGCTGGCGGGCCTTGAGCGAGTTGTGCAGGCGGCGGCACACGGCGAAGTAGCATTGCTCGGCCAGGGCTTTCTCGGCCAGGGTCAGCTTGCCGTCAGCGTACTGCGCAGCCACGTCACCCATGTAGTGGGTGGCGCGCCAGTAGGTCTCGGTGACCATCTCGATGTCGGTCGGGCCCAGCAGGTCGGCCAGCCACTGCACGGTCTCGGGCAGGCTTTCCTTGTTCTCGATGCGCGGCACTTCGTCGTTGTGGCTCTCGACGTCGGTCACCTGGATCACCAGCATGGCGTGGTGCGCGGTCAGCGAACGGCCGCTCTCGGAGAAGATATGCGGGTGCGGCAGGCCCTGCGCGTCGCAGAACTCCTTGAGCATCCCGACCACCACGCCGGCATAGTCGTCCATGTCGTAGTTGATCGAGCTGGCGTTGCGCGAGTGGGTGCCGTCATAGTCGACGCCCAGGCCACCGCCGACGTCGATGTGATCGACCGGCAGGCCCAGGGCGCGCAGTTCGCCGTAGTAGCGGATCGCTTCCTTGAAGCCGTGCTGGTAGTCGGCCAGGTTGGCGATCTGCGAGCCCATGTGGAAGTGCAGCAGGCGGATGCCCTGGTCCAGCTTGGCGTCACGGAAGCGCTGCACCACCGAAATCAACTGGGCGGCGGACAGGCCGAACTTGGACTTCTCGCCACCGGTGTCGGCCCACTTGCTCGACGCCAGCGACGACAGGCGCACGCGCAGGCCGACCTGCGGTTTCACCTTGAGCTCGGCGGCCTCTTCGATCACCAGGGCGACCTCGGATTCCTTCTCGATCACGATAAACACGTTGTGGCCGAGCTTCTGGCCCATCAGTGCCAGGCGAATGAACTCGCGGTCCTTGTAGCCATTGCAGACGATGGTGCCGCCTTTCGGGGCCAGCGCCAGCACCGCCAGCAGCTCGGGCTTGGAGCCGGCTTCCAGGCCGATGGAGACGTTCTGCGTGGCGATGATGTTCTCGACCACCGCCTCCTGCTGGTTGACCTTGATCGGGTACAGCGCGGTGTACTGGCTCTGGTATTCCAGGCGCGCGATGTTGGCGTCGAACGCGCCGGTCAGCTGGCGCACGCGGTCTTGCAGGATGTCCGGGAAGCGCACCAGCAGCGGCAGCGACAGGCCGCTCTGGCGCAGTTCATCGACTTGTTCGTACAGGTCGATCGGGGCGCTGCCCGGGCCGTTGGGGCGCACTTCGACGCGCCCGGCTTCATTGATGGCGAAATAACCCGCGCCCCAATGGCGGATGCCGTAAACACTGCGGCTGTCCGCCACGGTCCATTGGCTACCATCGTCTTTGCGTGTGCGTCGTACGGACATTCAAGTCCCCTATGGATAAGTCGAAGACACTGCCCCGCAAGGGGCGGGCGCAGTGTAGAAGCTGAAAATGACGATTCGTCCGTGCCCGCAGGTAGACCGCGCGCACAGAACCGAGTTTAGAAAGCCTTGGGCAAAATTCCCGTGACGGCCTCAGCCGCCGGACTTTTTCGCCTTGAAACCCTGTTTGATCAGTTCGCCGAGCAACAGCTCGACGTGGTCGCCCTGGATTTCGATGACCCCGTCCTTGAGCGCGCCGCCGGTGCCACAGCGGCGCTTGAGGGCGGTGGCGAGCTCCTTGAGCTGGTCCAGGGGCAGCGGCACACCGCTGATCGTGGTCACGGTCTTGCCGCCGCGGCCTTTGCTTTCGCGGCGCACGCGGGCGATGCCGTCGCCTTCGGGGATGACCTGCTGGCTGCAGATGCAGGCGTCCACCGGTTTGCCACAGTCAGGGCAGTGCCGACCGGCATCGGTGGAGTAAACGAGACCGCCAAGGGCGGCGAAGGAAGAAGCTTTCTTGGTCACTTTTGTGCCTCTGTGCTGAGGACAAAAACTGGCCGACGGGAGCCGACCGCGAAGCCCCACTCTGGCAGGGGCGGCGCTACTGCCGCAAGGTTGTGCGGCAGCCCGAAAAGGGCGCGCAGTGTAACGATAAATCCGGCGCTTGCTAAGTACAGGATTGCGCCAATTTACGAATGTTTTGCG